>JAUXFS010000043.1 GCA_030622775.1 Rhodospirillales bacterium
GTCCAGCTGCCGGCGGTTGAGCGGATGGTCAGGCTCGTCGGCACAGGCCAGGTGGCTCATCACATGGGTCAGCCACACCCCGTCGAGCCGGGTGGCGTCCTCGCGCAGGACCGCGCGTTCGGCGGGCGGCAGGCCGGGCCGCGACATGCCGGTGTCGACGTGCAGCACGGCGGCCCGGGAAACGCCCGAGCGGCGGGCGAAGGCGGACCACGCGTCGACGTCGGCGAGCGAGTTCAGCACCGGTGTCAGCCGATGCTCGGCCAGTACCGTCTCGGCATCGCGCGGCGGCCCGTTGAGCACATAGACGGCCGGCTCGGATTCGGGTGCGATCCCGCCGCTCGCTTCGGCGAGCGCCCCGCGGACGGCGATCCCTTCGTCGACATGGGCGACGAAGAACGTGCGGCAGCCCGCGGCGGCCAGCGCCGGGGCCACCTTCTCGGCGCCCAGGCCGTAACCGTTGGCCTTGACCACCGCCGCGCATTCGGCCGGCGCCGCCCGATCGCGCAGCAGCCGGTAGTTGGCGGCGATGGCGTCGAGGTCGATGGTGAGGACGGCGCCCGCGCCCGCGCGATCGACCATCTCCAGCCGGGCCCTCAACCGTGGGCGTCGTTGTGAGCCTCGAGGTCGGCGAACCGGGTGAACTCGCCCTCGAAGAACAATTCGACCTTGCCGATCGGTCCGTGCCGTTGCTTGGCGACGATCACCTCGGCCTTGTTGTGGGCCCTTTCGGCCTTCTCCTGCCACTTCTGATAGCGCTTCTGGCCCTCGTCGTCCTTTGCCATCGGGTCCGGTTCGGATCGCTCCAGATAGTACTCCTCGCGAAAGATGAACATCACCACGTCGGCGTCCTGCTCGATGGTCCCGGATTCCCTCAGATCCGCCAACTGCGGCCGCTTGTCGTCGCGCTGTTCGACCGCGCGCGACAACTGCGAAAGCGCCAGCACCGGGATGTCCAGTTCCTTGGCGAGCGCCTTGAGGCCGCGGGTGATCTCGGAGATCTCCTGAACCCGGTTGTCGTGGCGCGAGCCGGGCGACGGCGAGATCAACTGGAGATAGTCGATGACGATGAGCCCCAGATTGTGCTGGCGCTTGAGGCGTCGCGCCCGGGTTCGCATGGCGCTGATCGACAGCGCCGCGGTGTCGTCGATGAAGATCGGGACTTTTTGGAGGTCTTGGCTGGCCATCACCAGATCGGGGAACTTCTCGCTGGGGACCAGGCCCCGGCGGATGCGATCCGAGGGGATCCGCGTTTCTTCGGCGAGGATGCGGGTGGCGAGCTGTTCGCGGGACATTTCCAGCGAGAAGAATCCGATCACCGCCCCGTCGACCACTTCCGTGCTCCCGTCCTCGCGTTTTTTCGTCCGGAACTTCTTCGCGGCGCTAAACGCCATGTTGGTCGCCAGCGCGGTCTTGCCCATGGACGGCCGGCCGGCCAGGATGATCAGATCCGACCGGTGCAGGCCGCCGAGCTTGCCGTCGAGATCCCGCAGGCCGGTCGGCACCCCACTCAACTGCCCCTCCCGCTTGTGGGCGGCCTCGGCGATCCTGAGCGCGCTGTCGAGGGTGTTGTCGAACGGCTCGAACCCGCCTTCGTATTCGCCTTTGGTCGCCAGGTCGTAGAGGCTCTGTTCCGCCAGTTCGATCTGCTGGGTGGCCGAGTCCTCGATGTCGCTGCCATAGGCGCGGTTGACCACGTCGTCGCCAAGGGCGATCAGTTCGCGCCTGAGAAACAGGTCGTGGACGATGCGGCCGTATTCCGCGGCGTTGATCACGGTGACGGCGGAATCCGCCAGCTTCATCAGGTACGCCGGGCCGCCGACGTCGGCGAGGCTCTCGTCCTGTTCGAAAAAGGCCTTGAGGGTGATCGGGTCGGCGATCTGGTTGCGTTCGATCAACTTGGAGCAGGCGGCGAAGATACGGCCGTGCTCGGCAACCGAGAAATGCTCGGCGAGGAGGAACTCCGAGACTTTTTCGTAGGCCCGATTGTTGACGAAAATGGCCCCGAGCAGAGCGCGCTCTGCTTCGACGTTGTGAGGCGGCCGGCGGAGAGGGGAGAAGCCCCCGACCAGGTTGTCAAAACTACCCGGGGGCGGAGCGCTGATCGTGGTTGTCATGGAAACACAATAAACCCTCCGGTGCGCCGCCGCCTTGAGGACAAAAAAATCCAGCGGGGAAAAGTTCCGGATTGCCGCTCCGAAATGTGGATTGGGTGAATCGCCGGGATAAGTCGGTGGATAACTATCCGGGCGGACTTTCAAGCACGTGGTCACGGGTGAACGCCATCCCCCGAGTGTCCCCGAGAGCATGCCCCCTTCTTCGGCCGTGCGTCGCCGACGGGGTCGTTTCACGCACCATGCCTGGGGTTCCCAACGGTTCGACCCGAGGGCGGAACCGCTTGGATGCCGCTGGAACCAAACCGGTTACGTCTTGGCTTCGGGCTCTTCCTCGGCTTGCTCGGCCTGCAACTCCTCGATCACCTGTTCGGCCGCCTCTTCCTCGAACACCGCCATCGCCTGTTCTTCGATCGCGATCTCCTCGTGCGCCTCGTCCTCGCCGATCTGCGGCGTCGGCCGGCCGGTTCGGGCCTGCAACGTCGCCTCCTCCTCGGAGCGGGCGACGTTGATCGTCACCTCCACCGTGACCTCGGGATGGAGGCTGACGGAAACGGGGTGCGTGCCGAGCGCCTTGATCGGCTCGTTGAGCCAGACCTGCTGGCGGCGAACGGTGAAGCCGGCTTCGGTCACCCCCTCGGCGATGTCGCGGGCGTTGACCGAGCCGTAAAGCTGACCGGCTTCGCCGGCTTGGCGGATCAGCACGATCACAAGCGCATTCATCCGGGCCGCGACCTTTTCGGCTTCCTTCCGGAGTTCCAGATTGGTCGCTTCGAACTGCGTCCGGTGCTCCTCGAACTCTTTGCGGTTCGCTTCGGTCGCCCGAACCGCCTTCTTCTGGGGCAACAGATAGTTGCGCGCGAAGCCCGTCTTGACCTTGACCACGTCCCCCATCAGGCCGAGCTTTTCGATTCGTTCCAACAGCATGACTTCCATCATTCACTCCCTTGACCGGGGCCCGGCCCGACAAATCGTCGGCGCACTCCGGCCCACTGCTCTATCACGCCCAATCCGACGACGGCCGGGCCGGCGAACGCGAGAAACAATCCCAATGTCACGTAGAACGCCGCCAACACAAAACCTTTCCACGGCGCAAGTCGGGCGAGGCTATGGATCACCGCCAAGCCCAGAAAGAAATATGGAGCGGCAAAGATCAGCACCAGATTGTGGGCCATATACCCCATATCGCCGCTACTCGCCAGCGCTACCACCGCCGTGCCGACGAGGGGCCACGCCATCCACTCCGGCAGGGTCAGCGCCGACCAGTTCGGAGTCGGCCTGAGATTCCATCCCCGCCGCGCCAGAACGCCCTGCGCGAGCACCGCGTTGACCACCAGCATCAACATCCAGGTGACGCCGGACACGCCGATGAACAGGGGCGCCAGATAGCCGACGAAAATGTCACGGTCGGCGTCCGTCAGGTTCGGTGAGGCCATCGACGCCACCGCCCCCAGAAGTTCGCGAACCGATCCCTCGATGCCGGCCTCGCCGCGGCCCACCAACGCCGTCACCGTGGCGATCACGCCGCCGACAACGGCGAGCCAGCAGAGGACCGAACCGATCGAACGCGACGTGGCCACGCCGCCCGCCGGGTTCTGCATCAGCACCTGATGCACGATCAGCCAGGACGGAAGGGCGTGCATGCCGCCATAGACGCCCGCCGCCGGAACCCCGCCGAATACCGCCACCGTCAACACGCCGGTGGCGGTGGCGATCGCCGTCGCGCCGGACCCGAGACCGAGGCCGACCAACAGCAACGGCAACGGCGCCAGATAGGCGAACACGACGCCTCCCGACGCGCCGAACAGCGCCGCAACCGACGCCGCGGCGCTGAGACATCCACCGCCGAAGGCGATCACCCCGGCTTTGAGCATGCGGTCCTCACGGCATTTCCGGCGGTTTCCGAAATCGCCCATACCATCGCCCCCGTCTCGCCGGGGACAGGTTGGGCGTTCGGGCTCCGAAGTCGATCCTACTTCAACAGGTAGGGGAGCAAAGCAAGAAATCGGGCGCGCTTGATGGCTTTCGCCAGATCCCGCTGCTTCTTCGCCGACACCGCGGTTATTCGGCTCGGCACGATCTTGCCTCGCTCCGAGGTGTACCGTTGCAGCAGCTTCACGTCCTTGTAATCGATGACCGGTGAGTTCGCTCCGGAAAACGGGCATGTCTTGCGGCGGCGAAAGAACGGTCGGCGCGCGGTGCTCATGCTTTTTCTCCCTCGTTCTCCGATACGTCGGCGCCGGAACTCGTTTCGGAACTCGCTTTGGCGGCCACCTCGGCTTCGGCCTTTGGTTCCGGCCTGTCGCCGCCCCGCGGCCTGTCGTCGCCCCGCGGCCTGTCACCGCCTCGTGGCCGGTCGTCGCGGCGGCCGCGATCATCGCCGCGCCCGCGATCATCGCGGGCCGCTCGGCTCTGCATCATCACCGACGGCTCTTCCTGCAACTCGTCGACGCGAACGGTGAGACAGCGCAGAATGTCTTCGTTGATCCGAACCTGGCGTTCCAACTCATGGACCGCGCCGGCGGGAGCGTCGATGTTGAACAGAAAATAGTGGCCCTTGCGGTGTTTTCTGATCCTGTACGCCAGGGGCCGCAGGCCCCAATGCTCGCGTTTGGTAACCTGCCCGCCCTGATCCTCGATCACTTTGGCGAAGCCGTCGGCGAGCGCCTCGACCTGGGTTGTGGAAGTATCCTGGCGTGCGATCAACACGCTTTCATAGTACGGCAAATTCGATTCTCCGTTTTGGATTCTCTCAGCCCGGCGCCGCCGGACATAGCCGGAATATTCCGGCAAGGAGATTGGGCGGCGCACTTATACACAAATGCAACCGGCGTGCAAGCCGCGCCCGCGCCGGCGCGTTCCGGTGAAAACGGGCCTGCGACGGCGTTGCCCGCCGCGACGGATGCTTGACAGCCCGGCGCAGCCGGTTATCACATCGGCGCAACTTTTCACTCTGGTCGGGCCTCCGGTGCCCCGGGGGTCCTTCGCCGGCGCCCGGCGAGTCACGGCGCGCGGCTGTTTTCGAGGGAGCTTTCATGTTCGACCTCTCCGGCAAAACGGCGTTGGTGACCGGCGCCTCGGGCGGGATCGGCAGCGCCATCGCCCGAATGCTGGCGCGGCAGGGGGCCGTGGTCGCGCTGTCCGGAACCCGGATCGAGGCGCTCGAGGCGCTCGCTTCCGAAATCGGCGGATCCGCCCGGGTGGTGCCGGCGGATCTCGGCGCCGAGGGCGCGGTCGAGGGGCTCGCGCGCGCCGCCGAACAACAGATGGGCGGGATCGACATCCTCGTCGCCAACGCCGGGATGACCCGCGACGGCCTCCTCCTGAGAATGTCGAACGAGGACTGGAGGCGGGTGATCGACATCAACCTGACCTCGGTGTTTCAACTGATCCGTGCCTCGTTGCGCGGGATGATGAAGAAGCGCTGGGGGCGTATCGTCGGCATCACGTCGGTGGTCGGGGTCACCGGCAACCCCGGACAGGTCAACTACGCGGCCTCGAAGGCGGGGATGATCGGCATGATCAAGGCCGTCGGCCATGAGGTCGCCAGCCGCGGGATCACCGCCAACTGCGTCGCCCCCGGCTTCATCGAGACCGAGATGACCGGGGGCCTGCCGGAACCGCGCCGACAGGCGATTGTGAATGCGGTGCCGATGCGCAGGCTGGGAGCGCCGGACGACGTCGCCGCCAGCGTCCTGTTCCTGGCCAGCGAAGAGGCCGCTTACGTCACCGGCCAAACCGTCCATGTCAATGGCGGAATGGTGATGATATAGGCCTAGTATCGACTAGCACGATTCCGCACTCCATGTGACGGCCTTCCGAGGCCATCCGGCCAAGCGCGCGTTGCGTCGTGATGCTGGCGCATCACCAGCGGCGCGCAACGCCGCCGGGGGCCTCGGAAGACCGCCCGCAGGGTCGTTTTTCCCGCGCCCTCGGGGCGTCGGCGACGCTTGACGATGCTCCGGCATCGCCGGCGCGCCGTCTCCTGCCGAGGACGCGGGAAAAACGATCACATGGGGTACGGAATAGTGCTAGTCGGTACTAGTCGAGCCCCAGGACATCGCGCATGGAGTACAGGCCCGGCGCTCGTCCGGCGGTCCACAGCGCCGCGCGCACGGCGCCGCGCGCGAACACGGTGCGTGACGAGGCCTTGTGGACAAGCTCGATCCGCTCACCCTCGCCGGCGAAGACCACCGCGTGCTCGCCGATGACGTCGCCGCCGCGCAAGGTGGCGAAGCCGATCTCGCCTCGGGGGCGGGCGCCGACCTGGCCGTCGCGGATCCGCCGGGAGACGGCGTCGAGCGCGGTGCCGCGGCCGGAGGCGGCGGCATGGCCGAGCGCCAGCGCGGTTCCCGAAGGCGCATCCACCTTGTGACGGTGGTGCATTTCGACGATCTCGATGTCGTAGTCGTCGCCAAGAATGGAAGCGACCTGGCGGGTCAGGCCCAGCAGCAGGTTGACGCCGATGCTCATGTTGGCGGCCTGGACCACCGCGACCGTCGCTCCGGCCGTCGCCAGCGCCTCGAGATCGGCCGGCCGCAACCCGGTCGTGCCGACGACGAGGGCGGACCCGTGTTCGGCGGCCAGGCGGGCATTGACGGCAGCGGCGTCCGCGGCGGTGAAGGCGATGACGGCGTTCGACGCCGCGAACACCGCGTCCGCGTCGCCGCTCACCGTCAGTCCGCACGGTTCGGCGCCGGCGAGGGCGGCGATGTCCTTGCCGAGGACATCGTGGCCCGCCGTTTCGGCGCCGCCGGAAAGCGTCGCCCCTTCGGACGCCAACACTTCCTCAACCAGCATCCGCCCCATGCGTCCGGCGCAGCCCAAAATTCCGATGTTCATGACATTTCCCCGCGCACCCGCCTGCAGTCTACTCTTTCAGGTCTTCCCATAATTCCTTGACCTTGGCGAAGAAGCCGTGGGCTTCCGGGCTGTGCCGTTCGTGGTTTCCCGCCCCTTCGAACTCGCGCAGCATTCCCTTTTGCTCGTCGGTCAGATTCACCGGCGTTTCCACGATCGCCTCGACGAACATGTCGCCCCGGGCTTGCGAGCGCAGCACGGTCATCCCTTTTCCCCGCAGGCGAAACTGCTCACCGGTCTGGCTGCCCGCCGGGAGGGTGATGCGCACGCGCGAACCGTCGAGGTTCGGCACTTCGACCTGCCCACCCAACGCCGCGGTGGTCATCGCCACCGGCATTCGACAGTAGATGTTGGCGCCGTCGCGCTGAAAGATCCGATGGGACGCGACGCTGACGAAAATATAGAGATCACCCGGCGGCCCGCCCCGCATTCCCGCCTCGCCCTCTCCGGCGAGGCGAATGCGCGTCCCGTCCTCGACGCCGGCGGGTATGGCCACCTGCAGGGTTTTCTCCTTTTGCGCCCGGCCGTTACCGCCGCAAGTCCGGCAGGGATCCTTGATCACCTGACCGGTCCCGCCGCACGTGGGACAGGTGCGCTCGACGGTGAAGAACCCGGACTGGGACCGCACCCGGCCGGCGCCTCTACAGGTCGAGCAGGCTACGGGGCCCGAACCCTTGGTGCTTCCGGTGCCGTTGCAGGTTTCGCAAGCCACGGCGGTGGGAACACGGATCGTGGACTTGCGGCCGTTGAAGGCCTCCTCCAACGTCACCTGCATATTGTAGCGCAGGTCGTTGCCGCGACCGCTTGACCGCCCTCCCCGCCGGCCGCCGCCCATGAAGTCGCCGAACATCTCCTCGAAGATGTCGGCGAAACCGGTCCCCCCCCCGAAGCCCCCGTCGCCGGGGCCGCCGTGCTCGAAGGCGGCATGGCCGAAACGGTCGTAAGCAGCGCGCTTCTGATCGTCCTTGAGAACCTCGTAAGCCTCGTTGAGCTCCTTGAAGCGGTGCTCCGCGTCCTTGTCACCCGGGTTGCGGTCGGGGTGGTAGCGCATCGCCTGCTTGCGGTAGGCCTTCTTGAACTCATCCTTGCCGGCGTCGCGATCGACCCCAAGGGTGCGGTAGTAGTCTTCTTTCGCCATCAGCCGCCAACCGGAAAAGAAGCGCCCGCCGACAGATCCTCAGGAAACCGTCGGCGGGCCATTTGCCAAACACGCTGCATGCGGAAAGCCCGAATCAGCCGGCTTTCTTGTCCTTGTCGGGATCGACTTCCTCGAACTCGGCGTCGACCACCTTTTCGTCGGGCTCACCGGCGGATGTCTCTTCGCCGCCGCCGCCGCCGCCACCCTCGCCACTGCCAGCGTCGGCCTCCGCCTGGCTCGCCTTGTATATCGCCTCGCCCAGCTTCATCGAGGCCTCGCCGAGGGCTTCGGTCTTGGCCTTGATGGCTTCGCCGTCATCGCCGTCGATGACCTCGCGGAGATCCGAGATCGCCTGTTCGACGGCCTCCTTGTCGGCCGCCGGGACCTTGTCCCCATGCTCCTTCAGGTTCTTCTCGGTGTCGTGGATCAGAGCGTCGGCATGATTGCGGGCCTCGACCTGATCCCTCCGCTTCTTGTCTTCCTCGGCGTGCTCTTCGGCCTCCTTGACCATGCGATCGATGTCGCCGTCGGCAAGGCCGCCCGAGGCCTGAATGCGGATCTGCTGTTCCTTTCCGGTGGCCTTGTCCTTGGCCGAGACATTGACGATGCCGTTGGCGTCGATATCGAACGTCACCTCGACCTGCGGCATGCCACGCGGGGCCGGGGGAATCCCGACGAGATCGAACTGACCGAGGACCTTGTTGTCCGCGGCCATTTCCCGCTCGCCCTGGAACACGCGGATGGTCACCGCCGTCTGACCGTCTTCCGCGGTGGAGAAAACCTGGCTCTTGCGGGTCGGGATCGTGGTGTTGCGATCGATCAATCGGGTAAACACCCCGCCGAGGGTCTCGATACCCAGCGACAGCGGCGTCACGTCGA
>JAUXFS010000205.1 GCA_030622775.1 Rhodospirillales bacterium
CAAACCGACAGCCGACAAACCGATCAGAACACTCACTCCCGACCAGATGGCGCGCTGGGCGAAGGACCCGAGCGCCGTCATGCGGTTGCGCACCTACCGTGATGTCGGTCCCGGGGGCTACATGGCCGCTTCGATTCCGACCCTGGTCGACTGGCCGGCGAGCGCGTTCGAAGGCGATGCGCCCTTCGCCGTCGTTCGCCACGTCAACTACGGCGGCAACCCGCTGGAGCGGACGACGGTGCTGCACTCGGTGCGGATCCCTCTCGACGGCGTCGAATTCGCCGAGTTCACCCTCGTCCCGCTGCTGCCCATGGGCCGGCGCAGCCTGGTCCAGCACGGCCATCTGCGCCTTGTCTTCCACCAAGACAGGCGGCCGGTGCTGTTGAGCCTGGACGGCCGGGAAACCGGAGCCGACGCCCATCTGGACGACCTCGTCTTTAGCTGGGAACCCTGGCACCCGCCGGGCCAGCGCCTCGACTTCGTCAAGGCCCTCGACGACCGGTTCGAGCTCAGCATGCGCACCTATGCCGGCAGCCAGCGCTACCTGGAGGATGTCCTGGTCGGCCGCGAGTGGTACGGCTTCCGTCTGCGTTTGCCGGGGGGGGCGGCCGGTCTGCGCGAGCTTCTGCAGGTGATCCTGGCGGTCGGCGACGGCGCCGCCCGCGACACCCTGTCGCGGCGGCTCGCGGCGGCCCGGGAGATCTGGCTGGGCCAGGCGCCACCAGGCGCGGCCGGCGGCGACGCGCCGCGGGCCGAGTGGCGGCAACTGGAGGATTACGTGCAGCCCCGGGCCGCGGGCGGGGGGGACGCGCCGGCGCTACCCGACGCGAACGAGCATTATCAGACGCTGCTTCGCTCGTGCGCGGGGCTGGCCCGCTACAGCGTGCTGCTCGCCGCGCGGCGCTTGGTCGACCGGGGGCTGAAGGACGGCGTCGAGTTGGACCGGCTGCCGGCGCCGACGATCGGTTCGACCGAGCCGTGGATGAAGGAGGCGGCCAGCGCAAACCTCGGCGGCCTGTTCCTGCGCGCCCCCGCCGCACTGCGCTTCATCCTGAAAAATCCCGAGGCGATCCCGAAGAACATCCCCGGCGAACTCGATGCCGCCGGCCTGCTCGAACGGCGCCGCGGCAAGCGCTGGGAGATCCGCTACAGCTCGGGCGGTATCCATCCCTACACCTCCGGGGGCGTCAACCGCAATCTCCCCGGTGCCTGATCCGGGCGTTACAGATAGCCACCAGCCTTGAGTTCCGAGACGATGATCCGCCGCAACATCGTTTCGCGAATTTGCGACGGCCTGTCGAGCCCGAGGCGCACCAGATAGGGCACCGCGGCCTTCGGCACCGCCAGCGGGGCGGCGACCGCGTCCTTGACCAGATCGACCATGCCCAGCCGGCGGCCGAGCCGGGCCTTGATTCCGGTCAGCACCTTGCCCAGGACCTGCTCCTCCGCGGTCAGATCGCTGCCGAAGGGATACGGGGCGAAGAGCCCCTGGCTACGGAACGGGGCGAGGTTGGCCTCGATGCGCGCCGGACTGTTGCGGCGGAAACGGTCGGGGATGCGATAGGAATCCGGCAGCTTGCCGGCGCTCACCGCCTGCATTCGCAAGGCCTCCTGGAAACGGGAATCGCTGATGTTGAGGAGGGCGGCGATCACCTCCTGGTCCTGGCGTCCACGCAGGTCGGCGATGCCGTATTCGGTGATGACGATGTCTCGCAGGTGGCGCGGAATGGTGATGTAACCGTAGTTCCAGACGATGTTGGATGTGATCGCATCGTGGCTCGTGCGGGTGCTGTGCAGCAGCAGGATCGATCGCGCCCCCTCGAGGGCATGGGCCATGGCGACGAAGTTGTACTGGCCGCCGACACCGCTTACCACCTGCCCGCCGTCGAGCCCGTCCGAGCAAACCGCGCCCATCAGCGTCGCGATCATCGTGGTGTTCATGAAACGCGCATCCCGGCGCTGCAGGGTCGCCAGCCGCTGGTGGCCGTAGAGTTGGTTCACGTAGCGGATGTGGGTCATGCAGAACCTGCGGCTTTCGCTCTCGTCGAGATCGCGCAGCATCGCGTACATCGCCTGGGGGCCGAGAAAGAAGCCCGCATGAAGGATCGTGCCGCCTTCGAGCCTCTCGGCGAGACAGTGCGCGCGGATCGCCGCGGCCGATCCGGCATCGCCCAAATCGGCGCCGATCTCGATGCCGTCGGCGGTCACGATCCGGTCCGATTCGAACCGCAGCGATTTCTTGAAGACGCCGAGCTTCTGAAGATAGGCGACATCCTCGGCGCCGAGGCGCTCGCCCACCGCGCCGCGATCGACCAGGAGGTCGAGCATCGCCGGCGTGATTTCCGGCGTGATCGTGCCCTCGTTCAACAATTCCTGGATCGTCGGGTCGTCGAAGACCTCGCGCTTGAGGACGCCGGCCTCGTAGAGATGCCGATAGCCGTCGCAGAACATCTCGGTGTTGCCGTACAGGCCGGCCTCGAATGGCGCGGTACCGCCGATTTCGGCGATCAGTCCGGCGGAGGCATCGGCGACGCCGATCGCGTCGAGGGCGGCCTGAAAGCTCGCCGGACCGCGATGACGCAGACAGCAGCCGTAGGCGATCGCGTCGCCGAGAGAGCCGATGCCGATCTGCAGCGTTCCGCCGTCCTTGATCAACGCCGTGGCGTTGAGCCCGATCGCGTGATCGGCGAGTTCGACCGGCGGTCCCGGCGGTCCCAACAGGGTGTGATCGTAACGACGATTGTCGACGATCAGATCGAAGGTCTCCGGCGGCACCATCGCGTCGCCATACATGAACGGCAGCCGCTCGTTGACCTGGCCGACCACCGCGACCTTGCGGCCCTTGCGTTCGTCCGCGCGCAAGAGCGGGAACAGGTCCAGCGAATCGGTGTTCGAGCTCAGGCTGAACCGGGTCTCGCCCGCCACCTGGCGCTTGGTGATCGATTGGGCGAAAACGTTGACGCCCTGGATCATCATGTCACGGCCGACCAGCGTGTAGTTGCTGGAGATGTAATGCTGCTGGGCGCCCTTGCGGCCGAGAAGCTGGCCGGCGGTAAGGAAGAACTCGAGCACCTCGATATTCTCCGGCAGCCGGTCGGTGGTGTAGTCCCCGACATAGTCGAGATCCGGGCCATCGCCGAAGACCCGTTCGACGATCGGGCCCAGGAACCGCTTCTCGAGCTCGCTGTGCGTCTTGGGCCGCGCCAGCGAGAGGCCCGTCATCAACGTGAGCCGCAGGCTTGGATCGGCCTTGGCGCGACGATAGACGGCGTTGAGCAGATGGTTGGGCTTGCCGAGACCGAGCGGCGTGCCGAGCACGATACGCGATCCGACACGGCTTAGGATCGCGTCGACACAGGCTTCGACATCGTCGAGAAACGTGGGTGAAGGCGAGGGCATGAGTCGATGGCCTCTCCGGTCCGGTTGCGGGCGTGGTTTGAGTAGGGGCGGCTAGAGGGTGATTGCCAACTGATCCAGGGCGAATGGACCGCTCGCGGCCTGCATCGCCGCGAACGTGTCCCATGTGCTCCAGACTTCGGCGATTTTGCCGTTCTCCAGGCGGAACATCGACATGCCCGTGAAACTGCCGCCGTTCTCCGATTTCTCCCGTGCGGTCCAGCGCGCCGCCACCCGGTTTCCCTCGACGATCGTGTCTTCGACCTTGATCCTGATCTCGCCCACGAGGCCCAGATAGGCGGCCAGAAACTGGCGGTGCCGCTCGACGCCGACGATCGGTTCCGCCTCGGGCGCCACATGCCAGACGCAGTCGGGCGCCACCAGCTCTTGCAGGCCGGGGAGGTCACCCATTCCCACCACCTCCTCGAGGTACCGCCGCGCCACCTCGCCCAATTCCGCCGCCATCGCCGTTCTCCCAGCTCCCGCAGTTCGTCCTGTGCCGGCGGCCACCCTAGTTCATTGCGGCGTAATTTTGCACCCCTCACAGGATGGACCTCCGAGGTTTCCTGATCGCGCGCCATGCCGCCGGTCCATGTGCGCACGACGGCGAAGTTGGTAAGGAGGCGGAAATAATCGGCCGGTACGATGAAACTCTCCGGCAAGGTAGTGGCATTGCTGCCGCGAAATGATAAGAGACGCGCAATGAAACGGTTGTTGTGGTCGTTCTCCCTACCGCTGGTCCTCGTCGCCGCTCCGGCCGCCGCCGATCCCTATCCGGTGGCGGTGTTGCGCGGCCTCGACAAGGTGACGGCGCGTATTTCCACCATCGAGGTGCCGATCGGCCATGTGGCGCGGTTCGGCACCTTGGAGATCACCGTCAGGACCTGCGACAAGCGGCCGCCGGAGGAGCCGCCGGAGTCGGCGGCGTTCCTCGATATCTGGGAGATCCGCCAGGAGCAGCCGGCGGCCCACCTGTTTCGTGGGTGGATGTTCGCCTCGAGCCCGGCGCTGTCGGCGATGGAGCATCCGGTCTACGACGTCTGGGTCCTGGATTGCGTCAGCACCTCCTCGACCGCCGACGCGAACGCGCCCGAGGAAAAATCGGAGTAGAAGACGGCCGGCACGGCTAGCGCCGCGTCAAGGCGCCCCATATAGTCGGCGGCCGGAACCTCCACCGCCCCGAACCGGTTCAGGTGGTCGGTGATGAACTGGATGTCGAGCAGGCCGAACCCGCCGAGCCCGAGCGCCGCCACCAGGGATACCAGCGCCACCTTGCTGGAATCGGGTTCCCGCGAGAACATGCTCTCGCCGAAAAAGGCGCCGCCCAGCGCCAGTCCGTAAAGGCCGCCGACCAGCCGATCCTCCCGCCATGCCTCGACGCTGTGGGCGAGGCCCATCCGATGCAGCCGGCAAAACACCCGGGCGATCTCGCGGTTGATCCAGGTTTCGCCGCGGCCCTTCCGCGGTGCGGCGCAGGCGCGGACGACGCCCTCGAAATTGGTGTCGCAGCGGACCTCGAAGCGC
>JAUXFS010000124.1 GCA_030622775.1 Rhodospirillales bacterium
ACATGGCTACGATCCGACTTGTTCGAGACGGCGGCCCGAACATGACGCTGACGTCCCGCGTTGTCACCGGACTCCGTGTCCTCGCTCTTTGCAGAGCGGCACTGGTGACTCGTTCCTGCTGTCCCAGGAACTCGTTCATCATTTGGAAATGGTTCGACAGCATGAGAGACGAAGCCGGCGAAACTCGAGGACCCTCGATTCCCTTCCGTTGGTGACTTGGTGCGAGTTCAGGCCTTGAAGGTAGGTCGGAAGTTTCAGGCTTCGAATTCGAAAGCGGGTTCCGCGCGGGGTTGACCCCCGCCGGAGGAACGGGCGGGGCTGGAGCGGGCGCGCCTTGCCCGGAAGCGGCGGAGGGCGAGGGGGGATGGACCGGGCCTTTCTGTTCTCCGTTCGCCAGGAGGCCGCGAACACGCGCGGCTTCCTCATCCGAGAGCCGCAGGTACGGAAGATCGTTGCGAAGGTAGGGTTGAGCCCGCGTTGCCGTCCCGCGGTTCGCTGGTTCGGTCTCGGCGGCAACGTCCTGCGGATGCAGGAGTGACAGGTTCAACGGCACGTTGTGGATGAACAGTTGCGCCAAAAGATGCTGAATTTGCAAAAAACTCGATCGCTTCGGGTCATCGGCCGCGACCGCGACGTGAGACCGATCGCGCAGGATATCTCGGACGAACCCGGTCAGGGTGTTGTTCGGACCAACCTCCACGAAAATCCGCGCACCTTGTTCGTGGAGATGCTCGACGACCTCGGTGAAGCGCACCCTGCTGATGTACTGCTGCTTCATCAAGTCGAGAACGGCTTGCCGGTCTTTCGGGAACGCCCCGCCACTCGCGCACGAATAGAGCTGGGCAATCGGATCGTGGAAGTTGAGCTCGCTGAAAAGCTTTCCGAACGCATCCGCCATCGGGGCAACGAAAGGCGTATGATAGGCCCAGACCAAGGGCAGCTTCATGCACAGCCCCCCGGCACCGGACAGCTTCTTGGCCAAGTCGTCCATGACCTGCGCGGGCCCGAACAACACCGCCTGGTTGGGGCAGTTGTCCATGGTAAAGCAGACGTCGCTCTCGGCCTCGATGATCTCGAGCAACGTCTCGCGGCTCAAGGCCCCCACCGTCAGAAGGGTACCCTCGGGAACCGAATCCTCCTGTTTGAGCTTCGTATAGATCCGGTTCATCTCGACGATGTACTTGCCGACCTGTTCTCTGGTCAGATCTGTGAGACCGGACGCGATGATCGCGGCGTTTTCGCCGGTGCTGTGCCCGACGACGTACGCCGGCGTCACGCCGAACAAGCTGAGGACCGAGAACAGGGCCTGATCGGCGAAAAACACCGCTTCGGAGCCGGCGGCGACCTCCAACAGCTGCGTTTCCAACTGTTTGCGATCTTCTTCGCTGATGCTGTTCGGCGGAGGAAACAGCAGGACACTATGAGGGGTCTCGCGCTGACCCGCAAACAGGCCTTCGAGCATGTCGAACCACTGGCGCGCGATCGGCGAACTCACCGCCAGATCCTTCAGCATTCCGGGGTACTGGGAATTCTCACCTGGAAAAAGGAGAGCGATTTGACCGTCGACCGGCTGATCGGTGAAGTAGACGCCGCTTCGTCCGTGAACACGGTGAACCGTCGCGTCGGTAAGCTTGGAGAGAACCTGATCCAGCTTCTTGCTCAGGTCGTCGGCATTGGAGGCCACGATCGCCGCGCGATGGTCACCCGCTCCGGCGTCGCCGATCGTTTCGGCGGCCAGTCGCGTGATCTCGGTTGGCGCTTCTTCGTCCAAACGTTGCCTGACGGCCTCAAGCCGCGCAACGAGATCATCGCGAGATTTCGCCGCGAACACGAACAAGCTCGAGGCGTCGGGTGGGCGTATCCCAAACGCCGCCGCGGGGTCCACGGTATCGGAAGTGCCCGGCGCCTCCTCCAGGATCATGTGCGAGTTAACGCCGCCAAATCCGAAGGCGTTGACCGCCGCGCGTCGCGCGTGGTGTCCCGGGCGAATCCAGGGGGCGACCTCGGTGTTGAGATAGAAAGGCGTCGTCTCGAGTTCGAGATCCGGGTTGATCTCTTCCACCAGTGTCGGGGGCAGGATCTTGTGGTGCAACGCCATGCACGTTTTGATCAGGGAAGCCGCCCCGGCGGCGGGGATGCAGTGGCCGATCATCGACTTGACCGAGCCGAGCGCCACGTGGGGAAAAGGTTTCTCGCGGCCCCCGAGAACCTGCCGCAACGCTTGGATTTCGGTGCGGTCTCCGAGTGGGATGCCGGTGCCGTGCGCTTCGACGAGGCCGATCGTGCGAGGATCGATCCCACACTGCTCGTACGCGCGCTTGATGGCCAGCACTTCGCCCTCGAGGCGCGGAGCCATCAATCCGATCGCACGGCCATCGGACGACGTTCCGACCGCTTTGACGACCGCATAAATGCGGTCGCCGTCTCGCATGGCATCGTCGAGCCGCTTGAGAACAAAGATCCCTTGTCCTTCGCCCAGGAGGGTGCCGTCGGCAGATCTGTCGAACGGGCGGATTCGGGAGGACCGCGACAATGCCTCCAACTGGCAAAAAACGGCGTAAACAAGGGGTGAAGTGGTTGTATTGATGCCCCCCGCCAGCATCAGATCTGCGCGTCCGAACCGAAGTTCCGAAATCGCGGATTCAATTGCGATGAGAGAGGACGCACAAGCGGCATCCATGATGTAGTTGGGCCCCATGAGATCGAGCCGATTGGCGATACGGCCGGTCATCATGTTGGGCACCAGACCGGGAACGGTATCCACGTTCAATTGCGGCAATTTGGAACGAAGAAGTGCCTCGATGTCGACTAGTGTCTCTCTTGAGGTTTCGGGCAAGAGACACTTGAGCAGGCGAATGGTCTGGCCGAGTACAATGGCGTGCTGAAAACCGTTTACATTGGCCCGATTGGCGTGGATGGCGTGACCAAGAATGATGCCGGTTTTGTGCGAATTGAAATCGGATTCGTAGCCGGCATCTGCCAGCGCCTCCGCCGACCCTTTCAGGGCAAGAAATTGGTCAGGTTCTCCGCCCAAGAGCGAAACGGGCATTGTGCCAAACTTCCGCGGATCGAACTGTGATAGCTCGTTTAGGAACCCTCCGCGTTGGGTATAAATGGTGAGGTGTTGTCGTTCGCCCGCGGGATCGAGAAAGCTCTCGTCGCCCAGCCACTCTTCGACCGGATCACCGATGGCATCGATTTTTTTGAGTATGTTGCGCCAAAAGGTGGTGACGTCCGGGGCCTTCGGGAACAGTCCGGACATGCCAATAATGGCGACGTCGCTGTTTGAGGCCCCGCTCATGCGGACAACTCCTCTGGATGGCCGCGGGCCCAGCCGCCGCCCAGACGATTGAGTTCCGCGCTTGCTACGCTTTCGAGATCCTCAACGTGATACCGTAACCGGCCGTCGCTGTCGAACACGCTGAAGTGGCAAACGGTCACCGGCTCGGAGACCGGGGTCACGAAATCCATGGCGATGGTAAGCCCTTGCTCGAGAGGCATCTCCCCGAAGCGCTGGAGGCGGCCGATTCGCGACGGGAGCGGAGTTTTATTCCTCACGGCTCGGGACCAGACGAGGACGAGTTGGAGTGCGGCATCGAGAACGCCGGGATCGAAGCACCATTCGGCCTCCTGCGCCGGCGGATAGAAATCCCGTGGTAAGGTCGGCTTCAGGTCGGCGACGAGACGCCTCTCGTTCAGGGTCACGATGTTCGTGATCGTTTGCAGGACCGGGCCATGAAACAGCCACTCGTTGTACGCCATGCCTACCGATAACGCACTCGCTTCGCCGTAAGCGGAAACCACCGCTGTCGGCGCTTCCGGCAAGCCGGACCCGAAAACGCAAATCGCGTTGTACGCACGCCGCCTCGTCTCACCCACGACCGACCACAGCTCCACCTGGTACTCGCCCTCCACGGCCGTCTTCCGCACGTCGATGTCGATCTGCTGCTTCCCTCGTTCGAGAGTGAGCCCCACGAACCGGCGGATATTGCGCATCTCCCCGACGGTTCCGCCAACCAACGCCTCCGCGGCTTCGGCCATGTATTCCGCCGCGCAAACAAACGGCACCACGGGCATACCGTCGAGGCGGTGATGATCCAGATACGGATCGGAGACCAGATCGATCACTTTGGTGAGAGACCGATTAGGCCCTTCCGCCTGTGAGACGACAGCCGTTCGCAGGAACGGATAGTGGGAATCGGGACGTCGGCCGACGACATCCGCGTGGGGTAGCGCACCGTGCCGTTCCTCATAGTACTCCCAGGGCGAATCCCCGGCGACCACCTCGACGTCGGAAACAGGTGCCGAGAGGAGGTCCTGCATCACGAACCAGCGTCCCTGCTCCGGTTCCACCAACCGGACACCCCGCTCTTCGAACTGGCGGCGCGTTTCAGCCGTAACCATGCCCGGCCCGAACTTGGTATGCGACCAGGGTCCCCAATTGAGGGCCGAGACCTTCACCGCTGGCCCCCATTCGGCCTGAAGCAACCAGGCAAGGCGGTTGAGCGTTTCGTTGGCCGCTCCATAGTCGGTCTGGCCGCGGTTCCCGTAGCGGCCCGCCACCGACGTGAAGAAGGTGAGGTAGCGGAGGCTTTCGGTGCGCAAATGGCGCGCCAGCAGAAAAGCGCTATCGACCTTGGTATCGAAAACACGGGCGACGCTATCCCGCTCTTTGTTGACGAGTAGGGCGTCCTCGATGATTCCGGCGCCGAACAGGACAGCATCGATCCGACCGTATTCGCCGTAGATCCCGTCCAACAGGCCCTTGACGTCCTCCTCCCGACGCATATCCGCCACGCGATAGTCGACCCTTGCGCCGACGCTCAGGAAATCATTTGTGTTGCTTCGGATCTCACGGTCACGGAGCGCTGTCCGAACCTCCCGCTCGATGTCCACGAGGCGGACAGCTTGGCCGTTCGCCCTGGCCGTTTCCATGAAGTGGCGCCGCAGGGCTTCCGCATCAACACAAGCCTTGATGTCCGGATTCTCGTTTTCGGGACAAGGCGTGCGACCGACAAGGACCAACGTCACCCGCCTCGCCGCCAAGTCGCGGAGGGTTTCCGCGGTGATTCCTCTCGCGCCTCCGATCGCCAGGACCACCCAATCCTGATCCGGAGTGCGGTTCGCCAGGGGACGCGGCCCGAGGGACGCGGGAACGGTACGGAAAATCGTGCGCCGGCCTTGCGGATATCCCACTTCGCGCCGACCGCCTGGCAGCTTGAGCTCCCGATAGATCTGTTCGCCGAGAACCTCGGGCGAAAGAGAGGGGTCGACGTCGATGGCCTTGCAGCGACAATTTTCCCATTCCAGCGACAGTGACTTGATCAGACCCACGTTTCCGGCGGCGACCGGAAACCGGCTCCGGACTTCGGTGTTTTCGAGCGCATCGCGGCCGAATAGACCGCCCAGCGCGCTGACGGAGATCACCTGACCGCCATTGCCCACATCGCCCGCCGTGAGCCGAAGAAGCGGAAACAGCGCCTTGACGTCCCACTCGACCCGGTCCCGCCATTGCTCGAGGGTAACGGACCCGGGCTTGGCGGGCGCACCGATCGGCGCCGCGTGGATCACCCCTCTGACCGGTGCGCCGGCGCATTGTTCGGTCAGCCATTGGGAAAGGTCCTTGTCTTCGCGGAGCAAAGCCGGGGAAACAAGCAACGGGCGCGCCCCGTCCCGGGCTAGCCGAGCCGCCAGCGCCTCGCCGACGCCCGTATCGTCCGCGGTAATGACGAACACGCCATCGGCCAGAGGGTCGAGCGCGACATCGTCGACCAGCTCGGGATGCGCCTGGATGACGAACCGGGGAAGGGGGGCGTCGACTTCGCCCGGCCCTTCCCCGGCCAACTCAAAAGGGCGGGGGGGTTCCTTTCCCGCCTTGCTCTCGACCAGATCCAGGATGGACTGGAGCGTCGGTGCCTTGGAGAGCGTCTCCATGTCGCTACGCAGCGCATCGCCGATCGGACCGGCCAACTGCTTTTGCAGAAGTCCCAGAACCTCCACCCGCTTGATGGAGTCGATGCCGAGATCGGCTTCAATGTTCTGGTTGAGGTCGAGCATGTCCTCGGGATACCCGGTGCGATCGCTCACCAACTTCAGGAGAAGCTGCTTCACGTCGATGGATTCGCCCGCCGTCTCGCTCACAGCCGGAGGTTCCGGAGGCGGCGGTACGGGCTCTCGAGCGATGACCGAGGGGGCTGCATCCGCGATCGC
>JAUXFS010000104.1 GCA_030622775.1 Rhodospirillales bacterium
CAGGTTGTAGCCGAACGGCGGCGTCATGTAGGCAATCTGGCAGGTGATGGTGTAGAGCACGCCGTACCAGACCAGGTCGAAGCCCAGGCTGCCGACCAGGGGGACATAGAGCGGCGCGACGATCACCAGCATGGCGGTGTCGTCGAGGAACATGCCCATCACCAGGTACGACAATTGCATCATGATGAGGATTTCCCAGGGGGACAGTCCCAGTTTGCCGACGAAGAACCCCTCGATCGCGCGCACCGCGCCGACGCCATCGAAGACCGCGCCGAAGCAAAGCGCCGCCAGAATGATCCACATGAACATGCAGCTGATCGCCAGCGTCTTGCGCATGGTGGCTTCCATCACCCGCCGGGTCATCCTGCCCTTGAACAGCGCGGCGAGGGTCGCCGCCGTCGCGCCGACCGCCGAGCTTTCCACCAGGCTGGTGATCCCCATCAGGAACAGCCCGGTCATCGAGAAGAAGATGACCAGCGGAAGGACCCCGGCCCTGAGCAGGCGAAACTTCTCGCCCCAGCCTATCCGCCGTTCCTCCGCCGGTAACGCGGGCCCCAGGTGTGGTTGAAACCGGCATCGAACGGCGATGTAGAGAACGAACAGTCCGGCCATCAGCAAACCGGGGAACACCCCGGCGAGCCACAGTTGGCCGATCGGCTGTCTGGCGATCATCCCATAGAGAACGAGAACGACGCTGGGCGGAACCAGGATGCCGAGCGAACTGCCGGCCTGGATCACCCCGGTGACCATGATCTTGTCGTAGCCGCGCCGCAGCAGTTCCGGCATGGCGATGCTCGCCCCGATCGCCATGCCGGCGACGCTCAGGCCGTTCATCGCCGAAATGGCGACCATCAGGCCGATCGTGCCGATCGCCAGGCCGCCCCTGAGCGGCCCCATCCAGACATGGAACATCCGGTAGAGGTCGTCGGCGATCCCGGATTCCGACAGGATGTAGCCCATGTAGATGAACAGCGGCAGGGTCAGAAGCGGATACCATTTCATCAGCTTGGCGGCGGCGCTGAAGGCCATCTCGGACCCGCCGTCTCCCCACAACAACAGGGCGGAGACGACGGCGACGAAACCGATGGCGCCGAAGATACGCTGGCCGGTGAGCAGCATGACCATCATCGACGAGAACATCAGCAGAGCGATCAGTTCGTAGCTCACGCCGACGTCTCTCCGTCGATCCGCTCTTTTTCGTGCGTCTTTCCCGGGTCGATCGGTCTTCCCGTCGCCTTGGCCAGGTCCTTGAAGAACACCGCCACCGCCTGCAGCAGCATCAAGGCGATGCCGACGCACATGGTGATCTTGATCGGCGCCATCGGCGGCGCCCATGACGAATAGCTCTCCTCGCCGTACTTGAGGGCATATTGGGTGCTCGAGAAGCCGCCGTAGAGCAGGAAAACCAGGTAGAAGATCAGAAAACCAATGGTGACGAGGTCGACGGCGGTCCTCGTCTTCGGCGACCAGCGGCTATAGAGCAGGTCCATCCTCACATGGGAATCGAGCTGCATCGAATAGCCGCCGCCGAGCAGGTAATAGGCGACCATGGTGAACTGAGCCATCTCCAGCGTCCACAACGCCGGGATGAAGAACGTCTTGGTGATCGACGAATACAACAGGATGGCGATCATCGCGAAGATCAGATACATGGCGAACCGGCCGACGACACGGTTCACCGCATCGACCCATCGCACGTAGGTTACGATGGCTTTCGGCATGTCCCGTTTCTCATGTGATCCCCCTGACCGCCGCCGATCGTGAAAATCGGTGGCAAAGGCGCTCTCCTCCCGTCGACTTGATCTTATTCGTCTGCGCCCATCGAGCGGTCCGCGCGCGATGTTATACCAACGGTCATTGCCGGGCCCGGTTCCACCAGGAGCGTGACCGGCAGATGCCGCCTTCGGTGTCAAGGTCGTCAGCCACGGTTGCTACGTCACGTTTCAACCGGCGGCGGTCACCGTGCCTCGCGCCGCAGGCATTCCGTCAGGCGCTCGCGGAGCATGTCGATACGGTCGGCACCCCAAAACAGTTCGCTCCGGAAAACGAAGGTCGGGATGCCGAACACGCCTCGCCGCTCGGCCTCGTGGGCGATCGCCGCGACGCGGCGCCGACCTTCCCCTTCGAAAAACCCGTGAAGGCCGTCGGCGGGCACGCCGATCTCGGCCAGCAGCCCCTCGATCTCGCCCACGTCCTCGATATCGAACCGGCGCCGCCAAAACCGCTGCCAAAGGGTGTCGACGAAGGCCCGTCCACGGTCGGCGTCCCCGGCATAGAGAAAGGCCGCATTGACGAGGCTCGGGTCGAAGATCTTGGCGGTGCCGCGGACGACCAGGCCGCGTTTGTTGGCGAGCCGGCGAACGTCCATGTAAAGATAGCGGACCTTCGCCCAGCCGCGCGGCGTTCGCTCCTCGGCCTCGCCGCCGTACGCACCTTGAATGTCGAGGGTGAACGGCAACCACCTGAACTCTACCGGGAACTCCCGTTCGATGGCATAGGCGGCGTCCTTGGCCAGGTACGAGTACGGACTGCGAAAATCAAAGTAGAAGTCAAGCGGCTCGCGCTCAGCGATCATGGCTTGTCGCGGCCGATCCGCCGGCGCACAGGGTTCGGCCGCGCGCCGGATTTGGTCGGTAATCCCCCAAGAGGAAGTCTACGTCTCATACACCCGGGAACCGCTCGAGTAAGCGAGCATCAGATCGGCGGTCTCCGTTCCGATATTGCGGGTTTGGTGGGTGACGCCCTCGCGGATCAGGATCGTGTCACCGGCTTCGAGTTCGATCCAATCGTCACCCCGACGTTGTTCGACCCTGCCGGACAGGAGATGAATCGTCTCCGTACAATTGGGATGGCGATGTGCTTCGGAAGTGATATCGGGATCGACGGTCATCCGGGCAAGGCTAAGTCCCGCGTCTTCCTCGATCGCATCCTCCATCAGCCAACGAAGGCTCACGCCTGGCGACAAGAGACGCGCTTCTTTCGATGTTGCGGTCATCAAAAACTCCAAGCCAAGCCCGCCGTTGAATGATCTCGAATGCCTTTCAGTCGGTCCGGCGCTGTCCGATCTCCGTCAGAATCGCCGCAACCGCCTTCTTCAATGGCTCGAAATCCACAGTAACCGCCTCCCAGATTTCTTGGTCGACCACCTGATCGTAGGCATGCCTGAGCACATTTCCGATGTCGGCGACGCCCCGCCAATCGACGCTGGGGTGTTCTTGCTTGAGCGCGTCGGGCACGTGACGGGATGCCTCGGAAAGGCGTTCGATATAGCGTTCTACTGCCGCAACCAGATCCGGGTCGCCGGTGTACGAGGCGAAGTCCTTACCCGCGCACAGCCGTTCGATTGCCTGGATTGCTTCCATCATGTGCTGGAGACGGTCGCGAAGCGGGGCCTTTGCCATCAGAAGACCGTTTGGCTCTCGTGTGCGATTCCTTCGCGAAAACCGGGCCGCAGGCGCGAGCGGACGACCACGTCGGTCTCCCTGCCGACGATGTCGCAGAGCAGGACCCGCAGGCTGCCGTGGTCGATGATCGAGAACTTGCGGCCGGGCTCGATGTCGACCACGACGTCGACATCGCTGTCGGGTCCGGCCTCGCCGCGCGCCAACGATCCGAACAGCGCCAGACGGGTGACGCCGCGGGCGCGGATCTCGCCCTCGTGTCGCTTGAGCATGCGGATGGCTTCGTCGCGAGTCATGGCGTCAGTTTCTCAGGATTCGGGCCTGGATGACAAGCGTGAGGTCACAAAGCCCTGCGATTGAGGGAATACCGGCAAATCCGGTCATCGGCTCGCCGGTATCATGACGTTGCGCCTCCTCGCCGGCCCTGGCCCCACGGCGGACGGTTGCTCATCGGATGATGAACGGGTTGCCGACGCTGGCCTCGGTGGCGATCCACACGGATTTGACCTGCAGGTAGGCCTTGATCGCCTCGAGGCCGCTCTCGCGGCCGAGGCCGCTGCGCTTGTAGCCGCCGAACGGCGAGGTGTAGCTCACCGCGCGGTAGGTGTTGACCCAGACGGTTCCGACCCTGAGCCGCTCGGACATGCGAAACGCCCTGCCGATATCCCGGGTCCACACCCCGGCGGCGAGTCCGAACCGCACGTCGTTGGCGATCGAGACCGCTTCGTCCTCGTCGTCGAACGGAATGACCGCGAGGACCGGGCCGAACACTTCCTCCTGGGCGATCCGCATGTGGTTGTCGACACCGGTGAAGATCGTCGGCGAAACGAACTGGCCGCCCCGGGCGCCCTCGCCGGTGTAGGGTCCGCCGCCGAGGATGCACGTCGCGCCCTCGTTGCGGGCGATCTCGATGTAGTCCAGGACCTTTTGATACTGTGGCTCGGTGGTCACCGGGCCGACGTTGGTGTCGGGCGCCATCGGATCGCCGATCTTCGCCGAGCCCGCGACCTCGACCAGGCGTTCGATGAACCGGTCGTGGATCGAGCGCTGCAGCAACAGACGCGAGCCGGCGATGCAGGTCTGCCCGGTCGCGGCAAAGATCCCGGAGATCGCGCCCATCACCGCCGCCTCGGGATCGGCGTCGTCGAAGACGATGTTCGGCGACTTGCCGCCGAGCTCGAGGGACACCGGCTTGATGTCCCTGGCCGCCGCCTCGTAGATCTTCTGGCCGGAGATGTCGGAGCCGGTGAACGCGACCTTGGCCACGTCCGGATGGCCGACCAGCGCCGCGCCGACATCGGCGCCAAAGCCGGTCACCGTGTTGACGACGCCCGCCGGAAAGCCGGCCTTTTCGAACAGCGTCATCAATTCGAGGGTCGACGCCGAGGTAAACTCCGACGGTTTGATCACCGCGACGTTGCCGGCGGCGAGCGCCGGCGCCAGCTTCCAGCCGAGCAGCAGCAGCGGCGAGTTCCACGGCGTGATCATCGCGACGACGCCGAGCGGCTCGTAGCGGGTGAAATTGAAGATGTCCGCCTTGTCGGTCGGAACCACCGCGCCTTCGATCTTGTCGGCGAGCCCGCCGTAATAGCGGTACCATTCGGCGAGATAGCGGGTCTGGGCGGACATTTCGGCGTAGAGCTTGCCGTTGTCCCGGACCTCGATTTCGGCGAGGCGGGGCGCGTTTTCCTCGATCAGGTCGGCGAGCCCGGTCAGCAGCCGCCCGCGCCGCGAAGGCGTCAATCGCGGCCAGTCGCCCGCGAAAGCGCGCGTGGCGGCACCAACCGCGCTGTCGACATCGGCGGCGGAGCCATGGGCGATCCGTGCCCAGACCTCGCCGGTGTACGGGTTGGTCGTATCGAACCATCGGCCGCCTTGCGGCTCGACCCAGGCGCCGTCGATGTACATGCGGTACTGCTGCATGGCCGTTGTCTCCCTTCCCGTTGCCCCGTCCGGCGCGGCCCCCCCCGTCGCTCGACCGATGTTAGCCGGTTTGCAACGAGGCGACGACGGGGGATTTCAGGGCGCCGTTCTCCCAAGCCAAACCCGCCGTGACCGGCTATGATCGGTCGGGCCGCGAGACGGCCGGCAAGGAGGCCCGATGGCCAACCTTCCCCAGCAGACGCTCTACATCGGCGGCCGCTTCGTCGATGCCCGCTCGGGCGACACCTTCGAGACGCTGAACCCGGCCACCGGCCGGCCGATCTGCGAGGTCCAGATCGCCGGCGCCGAGGACGTGGAGCATGCGGTTCGAACCGCCCTCGACGGCTTCGCCCGCTGGTCGGCGATGACCGGCGCCGAACGCGGCCGCATCCTCAACCGCGCCGCCCGGCTGCTTCGCCAACGCAACGACGAACTGGCGCGGATCGAGGTCCTCGACACCGGCAAGCCGCTGCAGGAGGCGCTGGCGGTGGACGTGCTCTCGGGCGCCGACGCGATCGAGTACTACGCCGGCCTCGCCGCCGGCCTGCACGGCCAGCATTTCGACCTCGGCGGGTCGTTCGCCTACACCCGGCGCGAGCCGCTGGGCGTCTGCGCCGGCATCGGCGCCTGGAACTATCCGATCCAGATCGCCTGCTGGAAGTCGGCGCCGGCGCTGGCCTGCGGCAACGCGATGGTCTTCAAACCCTCGGAACTGACACCGCTGACCACGCTCCGGCTGGCGGAGATCTACACCGAGGCCGGGGTCCCCGACGGCGTGTTCAACGTGATCCAGGGCGGCGCCGAGACCGGGCGGCTGCTGACCCGCCACGCCGCCATCGCCAAGGTATCGCTGACCGGCGAGGTCGGCACCGGGCGGGCGGTGATGGCCGACGCGGCGGCGACCCTGAAGCACGTGACCCTGGAGCTCGGCGGCAAGTCGCCGCTGATCGTCTTCGCCGACGCCCACCTCGACAACGCGGTGTCGGCGGCGCTGATGGCCAATTTCTACACCCAGGGCGAGGTCTGCTCCAACGGCACCCGGGTATTCGTCGAGACCGGTATCCGCGACACCTTCCTCGCCAAGCTGGCCGCCCGCACCGAACGGATGGTGATCGGCGACCCGATGGACCCGAAAACCCACGTCGGGGCGCTGATCTCGGAAGACCACATGAACCGGGTGCTCGGCTATATCGAACAGGGGTATCGCGCCGGCGCCAGGTTGGTTTGCGGCGGCAACCGCTCCACCGGGCCGGGCTGCGCCGACGGCTACTTCGTTGAGCCGACGGTATTCGCCGAGTGCCGCGACGACATGGCGATCGTCCGCGAGGAGATCTTCGGGCCGGTGATGTCGGTGCTCGACTTCGC
>JAUXFS010000387.1 GCA_030622775.1 Rhodospirillales bacterium
CGCCGAGCCCGTCGGCGGCGATCTGGGCGTAGGCGGTCTCGTGGCCCTGACCGGTGGATTGGGTGCCGATGAGCACCTCGATGGTGCCCTCCTCGAGGAACAGGATGGTCGCTTCCTCCTGCTCGAACCCGCAGATCTCCACGTAGGTGGACATGCCGATGCCGCGGAACCTGTTTCGGGACCGCGCAGCCTTGCGCCGGGCCTCGAAGCCAGCCCAGTCGGCGGCGGCCATCGCATCTTCCATGTTGCGGACGAAGTCGCCGCAATCGTAGGTGGGGCCGGAGGCGGTGGCGTAGGGCATCTGTTCCGGGCGGATGAAGTTGCGCCGGCGAATCTCGTCCGCGGGCAGGCCGATATCGCGGGCCGCGGCGTCGATCAGCCGTTCGATCAGATAGGTGGCTTCTGGGCGCCCGGCACCGCGGTAGGCGTCGACCGGCACGGTGTTGGTGTAGACCCCCTCGCACACCGCGAAGATGGCCGGGATCGCGTAAGCCCCCGAAAGCATGCACCCGGTCATCTGCGACGGAATCGCCGGCCCGAAAGTGTTGAGGTACGCGCCCATGTTGGCGGTGGTGTGGACGCGGAGCGCGAGCATCCGGCCCTCCGCGTCGGACGCCGCTTCGGCCCGGTTGCGCTGGTCGCGGCCGTGGGTGTCGGAGGTGAAGGCTTCCGAGCGGTCGCCGGTCCATTTCACCGGTCGGCCGAGCTTCGCCGAGGCCCAAAGCGCGAGCGCTTCCTCCGGGTAATGAAAAATCTTCGCGCCGAAGCCGCCACCGACGTCCTCGACGATTACCTGAACCGTGTCTTCCGGAACCTTCAAGGTGTGATTGGCCAACGCTTCCTTGATCCGGTGCGCACCCTGGCTTTGCGTATGCAGGATGTATCGCCCGCTTTCGGGGTCGAACCGGGCGACCACGGCGCGGGGTTCCATGGCGCAGGGCACGACACGGTTGTTGACCAGGTCTACCCGGGTGACGTGGTGGGCGCGTTGGAAGGCCTCGGTCACATCCGCTTCGTCACCCATTTGCCAGTGGAACGCCACGTTGCCGGGCACGCCCTCCCACAACTGCGGCGCGCCGGTGGTCAGGGTATCGTCCATCGTCGCCACCGCGGGCAGCGCCCGATAGTCGACGTGGATGAGCTGCAGGGCGTCGACCGCCTGTTCCACCGTTTCGGCGACCACCATGGCGACGGTATCGCCGACGAACCGCACCCGGTTCCGGGCCAGCAGCCGCCGGCCGGGCCGCGGCATCCGGCTACCGTCACGTCCGTGGACCGGGACCGCGCAGGGGATGTCGCCGAGGCCGTCGGCAACGGTATCGGCGCCGGTGTAGACCGCCAGAACACCCGGCGCGGTCGCGGCCGCCCCGGTATCGATATCGGCGATGTCGGCGTGTGCGTGGGGCGAGCGCAGGAACATCGCGTAGGTTTCGCCGGGTAGCGAAATGTCGGCGACGAAACGGCCGCGGCCGGTGAGCAATCGCGGATCCTCGCTCCTGGGAACGGGTTGCCCCATGCCGAATTTGCCCATCAGACGGCCTCCTGAACCTGGTTCAAGGTGAACAGTTGGGTCTCAAGGTCGCGGCCACGGAGGCGCGTGGTTCCCCGCGGCTCCGCCCGCAAGCCCTCCGGCAGGCGCATTTTACCGAGCAGGTCGCCGGAAACCAGCAACGGAACATTCAGCTCCTTGCATTCGGCCTGGATGCGAGCCGCGGTGTTGATGGTATCACCGAAGTAGACGATCTCATGCTTGGAATCGCCGCACTCGCCGGCGACCACCGGGCCGCCGTGGAGACCGGCGCGGAACGTCGGTACAACCCCGAACAGCCGGCGATACTCCTCGGCCTTAGTGGCGATCATCTCGCGAATGGCGAACACGCAGCGGATGCATCGACCGTCCTCGATACAGTCCTCCAGCGACCATGTGACCACCACTTCATCGCCGATATAGCGGTGGGTCTCCCCTCCGTGCTCGACCACCACGGCGTCGATGTCGAAGAACACCCGCGAAATCAAGGCGTGGACGCCAAGATCTCCCAACTTCTGAGCGAGGGCCGTCGAGCCGGCCATGTCGAGGAACATGAACACTCGGTCCTCGCCGACGGGCTTGTGATAGCGTCCGAAAATAAGGTTGCGGAACACCCGCTCGCCGATGATCCGACGTATCTGAACGACGAAAAAGATCACAAAAAAAGCGACAAAGGAAAATGCCATGTCACGGAGAAGCCCCATCGTTGCGAGCCCTTCGTCGCTCAATATGTTGTCGCCAAACAGGAACCGGCAGACGATCAGGGCGAGACCAATAATCACCGCCGCCGCCAAGGTGCGGATCAGAAGAGACAGCAAGAAAGGCGCCCGCCGCAGCCGGGCGCCGGCATGTCCCTCGACGTACAACATCTGGAAGGCGCCGATACTGCCGCCGATGATAGCCCCATATCCCGCGCCGTCGAATACGACGCCCGGGGTGATATCGAAATTGTAGGCCAAGCCGAGCACTGCGGTGTAGCCGGCGCCAGCCAGGGCGGAGACGGCGACGACGGCGATCCAAAGTCGAATACGATTGCCGGTGCGCGGGGAGATCGCCGGCGCCCGGCGACCTCCTGCGGGAGAACGCACGGCTGCTTGCGTTTTCAGGTCCACAACGCCTCGGGATCCGCCAGCGTTTCGGAACCGACCTCCTCGCTGGTAAAGCGCCAAGCCTTGAAGTCCGACGACCAATGGTCGCGCTTGAGCCCGGCCTTGATCTTGAGCTGGGCGAGGAACGCCGGCGGCCGGGGAAGGGATTCCCAGACTTGCGGCAGGAACAAGGCCCGTCGTCCGTTCGCTTCGATGATCAGGCCGTCCACCGCCGGCCGGATCTGTTTCAGGAGGTCGCTCTCGTCGGCGAACGTCATCGGCGTCGTCGGGCTCAGGACCGAAACCGACAGCGACAGCTCCTGTTTCTCCTCGGCCTTGAGCTTCGGAAAGCGGCTGTCGCGGAAGGCGGCGGCGAAGCCGTTGTCGGCGACGTCCTCGACCAGCGGCCGATACGCCCTCGGAGAGCCGACGCAGCCGCGCAGTTGGCCGTTGCATTTGAGGGTGACGAAACAGGCCCCGTCGTCGAGCAACATCCGCGGATGATCCGAGAGATCCACCGATAGCGGTTTTCCACGGGCGAGCCCGTGCTCGATGGACGCCGCCGCGAGGTGAAGCAGGGTCTTCCCGTGGGTCTCCAGCAGCGCCCGCGTCTGGGTGCCGAAGCCCTCTTTGGCCACCGTGTCGTCGCCGCCGGGACGCCTGTCCACCGCCGGTTGTTCGGTAAACATCCAGGCGCCGTAGCCGACCACCCGTCGCCGGTCGCCGGCGGTGTCGCCGGAGTTGCGCAG
>JAUXFS010000055.1 GCA_030622775.1 Rhodospirillales bacterium
GGATCGGTCGCGTCGACCTCGATATCGAAAACGTCGATGCCGGAAAACTTCTTGAACAGAACGGCTTTTCCCTCCATCACCGGCTTCGACGCCAGCGGACCGATCGCCCCCAGTCCCAAGACGGCGGTTCCGTTGGTGATGACGGCAACGAGATTGCCGCGGGCGGTGACGCTCGCCACCTCGATCGGGTCTTCGACGATGAGGTTGCAGGCCTCGGCGACGCCGGGCGAATAGGCAAGCGCCAGATCCCTTTGGGTCGCCATCGGCTTGGTGGGGACGACCGCCAGTTTTCCCGCCGGCGGCGTGCGGTGATATTCGAGCGCGCTCTCGCGCAGGTCCTCGGTCATGCATGCCTCCCCATTCTGTCTAAGACCCCATGTCCGATCGGGTCTGGAGTGACCCCGTCTCACAGTATGCAGTATCGAGGGCCGCGCCGAATATCGCGAAGTTTCCTATCGATTTCCAGGGCTATCGACCCGCATGGAAAGCCAGATCGTCCGGTCACGTCGAAACGGTCGACTTTTGATCGACATCGACGTCATACGCGGGATCGCGGATCGGACGATCCTTGCGCGCCTTTGGGCGCCGTGGCCACCCCCACAGGGACGACGTCCGGGGGATTACCCGTTTGTAAGCGCAATAGTTTTCCGGTTATTACACTTCCGGTTGCGCAATGCCGCCTGTTTTACAGATCCGCGCATTCGTTGCTTCCATAACCGAAATTTTCCCGGTACAAAGATTGTAGGCTGAACGTCTGGGGCTGTGCCCCCAAAAAACGTACAACGAAACATTTATTCTTGGCCTGAAACCTGGGGCGCACTTGGCTTCACCATATCGAGGGAGGATACCTATGCGTATTATCACTGCCGGGGTTGCGCTCGCCGCGCTGATGTTTGCGATGCCCGTCGCGAAAGCGGCCGATCCCATTGTTCTCAAATTCTCGCATGTCGTTGCCGAGAACACCCCCAAGGGCCAGATGGCCAACAAGTTCAAGGATCTCGTTGCCGAACGTCTCGGCGGCAAGGTGGTCGTGGAAGTCTTCCCGAACGCCCAGCTCTACGGCGACAACAAGGTTCTGGAGGCGATGCTCCTCGGCGACGTCCATATGGCGGCCCCGGCGCTCTCCAAGTTCAAGAAGTACACCAAGAGCCTGCAACTGTTCGACCTGCCGTTTCTGTTCAAGAATATTGAGGCGGTCGACCGCTTCCAGCAGAGCGAAGCCGGCCAGCAGTTATTGTTGTCGATGAAAAAGAAGGGGATCATCGGACTGGGCTACCTGCACAACGGCTTGAAGCAACTCTCCGCCAGCTCGCCGCTGCGCGTTCCCGCCGACGCCCACGGCATGAAGTTCCGGATCATGACCTCCGACGTGCTCGCCGCGCAGTTCGAGGCGGTCGATGCGCTGCCGGTGAAGAAGCCGTTCTCCGAGGTGTTCACCCTGCTGCAGACGAGAGCGATCGACGGTCAGGAGAACACTTGGTCGAACATCTACTCGAAGAAGTTCTTCGAGGTTCAACCTTACATCACCCACACCGACCACGGGCTCATCGACTACATGGTGATCACCTCGACCGAGTTCTGGACGGATCTGCCGGAGGATACCCGCAAGGAGCTCAAGGCCGCCCTGGACGAGGCCGTCGCCTTCGGCAACAAGGTCGCTCTCGCCAAGGCGGAGAGCGACAAGAAGCTGATCATGGACTCCCGACGCTCGGAAATTATCGAACTCAGCGACGACGAGCGCGCAAAGTGGGTCGAGGTCATGAAACCGGTTTGGAAAAAGTTCGAATCCCAGATCGGCAAGGACCTGATCGACTCGGCCGCCGCGTCCAACGCGGCAAGCTAGACCTCCGGGTCCTCAACCGGAAACCGGGCGACTCACCATGCTTGAACGTGTGATCAATCAGTTGGAGGAGGGATTTATTTCCCTCCTCCTCGTCTGCATGACCTTGCTGGTCTTCATGGAGGTCGTGCTTCGCTTCGGTTTCAACATCGGGTTCCTCTGGGTCGAGGAATTGACCCTTCACCTTTCGGCGTGGATGGTTCTTTTCGGCGCCTCCTATGGCCTCAAGGTCGGTTCGCACATCGGCGTCGACGCGGTTGTCAAGCTGCTGCCGGCGAAAGGCCGCAGAATCGTCACCCTCTGCGCCGTCGCCCTGTGTCTCGTGTACTGCGCCTTGTTCATCCAGGGCGCCTGGGTCTACCTCAGCAAGGTCCACTCGATCCAGATCGAGCTCGAAGACCTGCCGATCCAGAAGTATGTCGCCCACTCGATCCTGTTGTTCGGCTTCATTCTCCTTGGGTTCCGTTTCATTCAGCTCGGCTGGAAGGTCTTCAAGGGAGAGCAGGATGGCTTCGGTCTCGCCGACGAGGCCAAGGACGCGCTCAAAGAGTTGGAGGCGGAACAAGCCAAAGCAAGTGGCGGGGAGATCAAGCCATGACCATCGCCGCCCTGTTCTTCCTGTTGTTCGGGTGCATGTTCATGGGCATGCCCATCGCCGTCGCGTTGGGCTTTTCGAGCGTCACCACGATCCTTTTTTTCTCGAACGATTCGATCGCGTCCGTCTCCCTCAAGTTGTTCGAGGCGGTCTCCGAGCATTACACCCTGCTCGCCATTCCATTTTTCATATTGTCTTCCGCCTTCCTCTCCACCGGCGGCGTCGCCCAACGGCTGATCCGCTTCGCCATCAGCGTCATCGGCCACGTCCGTGGCGGCTTGGCCATGGCTTCGGTTGTTGCATGCATGCTGTTTGCCGCCGTTTCCGGCTCGTCGCCGGCGACCGTCGCGGCAATCGGCTCGATCGTCATCGTCGGCATGGTCAAGGCCGGCTATCCGGAGGACATGGCGGCAGGCGTGATCGCCAACGCGGGGACGCTGGGCATTCTCATTCCGCCCAGCATCGTCATGCTGGTGTATTCGGCGGCGACCGAAGTCTCGGCGGCGCGGATGTTCATGGCCGGCTTCATTCCCGGCATCATGATGGGCACCATGTTGATGCTGGTGATCTACGTCGTCGCCCGCGTCAAGGGCCTGCCGGCTCAGCCGTGGGCGGGGGCGAAGGAGATCCTCCTCTCGGGATGGAGCGCCACCGGCGGAATTCTGCTGATCGCCCTGGTGTTGGGAGCGATCTACGGCGGCGTCGCCAGTCCGACCGAGGCGGCCGCCGTCTCGGCGCTCTACGCGTTCAGCGTCGCGGTGTTCGGATACCGCGACATGGGACCGCTGAAGGGAAAGCCGTGGCGGCAACGCGATGAATCGATTGGAGCGCTGGCAATCCGCAATCTGGGGCAGATTGCGTGGGCGTTGCCGAGGTGTGTCCCCGATCCCGAGGTCCGCAAGGTGGTGTTAGACGCCTCCAAGGTGGCGGTGATGCTTCTGTTCATCATTGCCAACGCGTTTCTGTTCGCCCACGTGCTGACCACGGAACGCATTCCCCATCAGATCGCCGGGACGATCGTCGGCTGGGGACTTCCGGCCTGGGGCTTTCTCATTATCGTCAACATTCTGCTGCTGATCGCCGGTAACTTCATGGAGCCTTCCGCGATCCTGCTGATCATGGCGCCGATCCTGTTCCCCATTGCAATGCAGCTCGGCATTGATCCGATCCATCTGGGCATCATCATGGTCGTCAACATGGAGATCGGCATGATCACGCCACCGGTCGGACTCAACCTGTTCGTTTTGGCGGGCATTACCGGACACGGCCTCGTCTGGGCGGTGCGAGCGGCGCTGCCTTGGCTGATGGTGTTGCTGTTCTTCCTGATCCTGATCACCTATATCCCGCAAATTTCGCTGTTCCTGCCGGAGTTAATCGACCGTCTGAAAGGGTACAACTAACGGCGGAAACGACTGGCGGCGCCGGAAGCCACCAGAGCATGTTTCGTAGAGGGAGCAGGCTTATGTCATTACCCAGGGTGGCGGCCGCGTTGCTCTGCTTTGTGGTCGCAGCAGCCGCGTCGGCCCGCGCCGCCGACCCGATCGTCATCAGGTTCTCCCACGTCGTCGGCGAAAACACGCCCAAGGGGATCGGCGCCGAGATGTTCAAGCAGCGCGTCGAGGAGCGCCTCGCCGGCAAGGTCGAGGTGGTGGTCTACCCGCGCTCGCAAAAGTTCAACGACGACGGGGCCCTTCTGGCGTTGTTGTTCGGCGATATCGAAATGGCGGCGCCTTCGCTCGCCAAGTTCCGACGCTACGCGCCGGTGCTGCAGGTCTTCGACCTTCCGTTCCTGTTCAAGGACGTGGACCAGGTGCACCGGTTTCAACAGAGCGAGATCGGTCAGCAGCTGCTGCAGACCATGCTGCCGGTTGGGATCCTGGGGCTGGCTTACTGGGACAACGGCATGAGGGTCGTCTCGGCGAACAAACCGGTGAGGGTGCCCAAGGACGCCGACGGACTGGTGTTCCGGATCGAGCCTTCCGCCGTATTTCTCGAGCAATGGGCGCGGGTTGGCGCCGTCGGGATCCCGATGCCGTTCAAGCGGGTCACCGATGCGATCCGCGAAGGGTTGGTCAAGGCCCAGGAAAACGCCTGGTCAAATATCTATTCCCGCAAGATCCATACCCATCACCGGTACTTTACCGAGATCAACCACACGTTTCTCGGCTACATGGTAGTCACCAATCAGGATTTCTGGGAGAGCCTGCCGGAGGACATCCGCTCGGCGCTGGAGGCGATCCTCGCCGAGGTCACGGTGGAGGTGAACCGGCTGGCCGGCGAGCAGGCCGACGGCGATCGGCGGAAGGTGATGGAAACCGGTACCGTGGAGATCATCTCCCCGTCGGCTGAAGAGATTGCGTTGTGGCGCGACGCCTTGATGCCGGTATGGAAGCAGTTTGAGCCCGATATCGGCAAAGAGGTCATCGAAGCCGCCGTCGCAGCGGCCGCAACCAAATAGCGGTAAACCGGCACCGTCAACGCGGACGCAGGGGAATCATCGATATGTACGACAGGATTTTGCTTCCCATCGATCTTCATGAGGACTCCTCGTGGCGAAAGGCTCTGCCGACGGTGCTCGAGTGTTGCAAGGCTTTTGGCTCGGAGCTGCACCTGCTCACCATTTTTCCCGACTTGCCGACGGGCATGTATCGACTGCACTTGCCCGAGGACACCGAAAGCCGCCTCGCCCATGAGGCTGCCTCCGGTCTCGACGCGTTCGTCGCCGAACACATTCCGGAAGGGCTCTCCGTGTTCAAGCACCTGGAGACGGGCAGCGTGTACCACCGCATTCTGGAAATGGCGGAGCGGATCGGCGTCGACCTGATCGTCATGGCCTCGCATCGGCCGGAAATGAGCGACTACCTGGTCGGCCCCAACGCCGCGCGGGTCGTTCGTCACGCCAAGATTTCGGTGCTGGTCGTTCGCTGAAGCGTCCCATCGGGCCGTCGGTACTAGACCCGGTGACGCCACCAGTATTTCTCGTTGATCGAGAAAACGGGGCGGTAGTGGCGGACGGACTCGGTTTCCACCACCCGCCTGATCTGATTGTCGAGCAGCCATGTCCTGCCGTCGAAATAAACGATCAGAACCGCGTGGTTGACTTTCAGGCTGAGATCCCGAACCACAGCGACCCTCAACGTGTCGTCGGACCAGCCTAGCTGCTTCAATGACAGGTACTTGGCGATGGCAAAATCCTCGCAATCTCCCGAGCGCGCCATGAATTCACCCGGCGTGGCCCAGTAGTCCTTGACGCCCCAGTTGCGGCTGTCGGAGATGTAGCGCCGCGTGTTCATGTAGCGGTTGACGGCCACGAGTTGATCCGACTTGTCGTCACGGCGGATCTTGTTGAGAAATTTCTGCCAGTCCTTGTAGTGGCACGCCTTGAAGTAGGTCGCCTTACACTTCCTCGTGCGCTCGCGAACCCTTTCCTCGGAATAGCGTTTCAACGCCCCTCGCCATTTCGCGAACACCCTGGTATTGGCCGAACGAATTTCGTGACTGTTCAGGAAGCTGAGCTGAATCTGCTCCTTCGCCTCGACACGCTGTCCCGGCAAGCAAAGGACGGCCACAATAAAAAAAACTGCGGCCGCGCGCGCGCGCCACGCATATCGTCCCTCGGTTCTGTTGGTCGTTGCCAACACCCGCGCCTCCCTTTGATCCTGTAGCGTATGCTACGTTGTTGGGAGCACAAGGACAAGCGGGTCCAAGATCAGCCGAAGTTCAAAAGCGGTAAACACACACCAAAAGACCCCAAATGAGGAATTTTTATTGTGCGGCTTTTTGCGGGTATTCCTTTTGCTCAATGCAACTAAATGCATGCCCTCGGTGAGGTGCGCGGCCTGCCCCTGCTTCCGAGGAACGTCGGCAGATGGTAGTCCGCCGCATGCAACCCCCAATCAGATTCCAACGGATCACCGTCAGACTCGGTGACGCCACCAGGACGTCTCGTTGATCGAATAGACCGGTTGATAGTGCCGGACCGAATCCGTCTCCACCACCCGTCTGATCTGGTTGTCGAGCACCCAGGTCTTGCCGGCATGATAGACGATAAGCACCGCGTGACCGACCTTGAGGTTCAGGTCCTTGACGGCGGCGACCCGCAGTTCGTCGTCGGTCCAGCCCAGCCGCTTCAGCGATAGGAACTTGGCGATCGCGTAGTCCTCGCAGTCGCCGAACTTGGCCATGAACTCGCCCAGCGTTGCCCAGTAGTCCCGCACCCCCCAGTTGCGGGGATCGGTAATGTAGCGCCGGGTGTTCATGTAGTGGTTTATCTCGACGAGTTGGCCCCATCTGTCCTTGTCGCCAATGCCGTCGAGAAATCCCTGCAGCTCTTCATAGTGACAGATATTGAACATCGTCGACCGACAGGTTCCGGCCCGCTCCTTCGCGGTTTCCTCCGAATAGCGTTCCATCGCCGTTCGCCATTTTATGAACGGCTTCAGGTTTTCCGAGCGGATTTCCATGCTGCCGAAGAAGCTGGACCGGAGCTTCCCGGCGGCTTCGGCGGGTCGCCATGGAGGGCCGTAGAACGCCACTCCGATCAGCACCATTGCGGCGATGACCTGCCTCTTTCGCGAAATGCGTTCGTTCATGAGCCGCCCATCGTTGCGAGATGCATTCGCTTAGAGTTACCTCAAATAGATTATCTTAGGGTTACCCGACGGAATTCGCCGCCTGAACCTGAAAAAAAGCGGCGCGGCTTAGTCGCAGTTGAGTAGAAATTTAACCTTTTTAGGTTGTTCTTCGATTGCTCGCCGTCCCAGCCCCGATACCAAGGTTTTATCAGCGATGACCGTATCGCAGGACACAGGACGCACACCACCGCGCCGGGTCAACCTGAAAGCCGCCGGTGTCGCTCTGGCGTTGGCCGGCGCGGTCGCCTTCGCCATCGTATTCGCCTTCGGGTTTGTCGAAGAAGAACGTCAGCGCAGCGTCCAGGCCTGGCAGATCAGACTGACGATCGTCGCCGACAGTCGGACCGCTTCCGTCAACGAGTGGATCGAGCGGAACTTCGCGCCCTTGCGCGAGCTTGCCGAAAACGCCTCCTTGCAGCTCTATGTAACCGAGCTGCTTTTGGCCAAAGGCAATGTCGATGGCGTTACCGACGAGCCCGCCCAGGCCAGCTATCTGCGCAACCTGCTCATTGCCACCGCCAACCGAAACGGCTTCGTGCCGCCCCCCACGGCCGGGGACGTCGCGGCCAACGTCGAGAGGACGGGCGCCGCGGGCATCGGCTTGGTGGACGCCGCCGGCCGGCCGATCGTCAGCACCCCCGGCATGCCTCCGCTCGGCGGGCGCATCCTTCCGGCGGTCGTCAAGGCACTGAGCGGCGAACCCGCGGTTGTCGACATGTACATCGGCGCCAGCGGGTTGCCGACGATCGGCTTTGTCCTGCCGGTATTCGCCCTGCAGGGCGACACCACCGTGGGCGTCGGCGCCGTGATCGGCGTCCGCGTCGTCGACGACGGGTTGTTCGGTCGGCTCGAGCAGCCGGGCGACACCACCGCCACCGGTGAGACCCTTCTGGTGCGTGGCGGCGACGTGGCGGTGAACTACCTTTCGCCGCTGGCCGACGGAACGGCGCCGTTGAAGCGGTCGCTGGCGCGGAACACCCCCGACCTCGCGGCGGCATACGCGCTGGATGCACCCGGCGGCTTCGCCAGCAAGCGGGACTACGCCGGCGAGTCGGTGCTGGTCGCGTCGCGCTCGCTCGCCCATCTGCCGTGGGTGCTGGTTCGCAAGATTTCCGAAGCAGAGGCGCTTGCGGCAACCGACAGCCGGCTGAGAACGACGCTGGTGGTATTGCTGCTGTTCATCGGCGGCATTTCCGTCGCCATCTATGCCGTATGGCGACACGGCTCTTTTCTGCGCGCCGCAGAGACGGCGGAGAAGTACCGCGTCACGGCCGAGCGGTACGAGAACATGACCAAGTTCATGCGGGTAGTGACCAACGGCCA
>JAUXFS010000110.1 GCA_030622775.1 Rhodospirillales bacterium
GCGCGGGCTTGACCAAAGTCAAATTACACGAACCTCGATCCGTGCGGTAGTCAGGAATGACACGATGTTCGAGTCTTTTTTCGAGCGCCTCGGCCTTGCACGAAATGCGATTGATGCACTGCGTCAAAACAATGCCCTTGCCCACGAGCCTTGCGGTTCTCCCCGAGTCGATTGTGCATCGCACAAGATCGTCGACCGCGACTTCCAGGCACAGTCGCGGTCCGTTCCCGAGGGCAGCTTCATGAGCAGCGAATTAGGTTCAAGCGAAACAAAAAAGGTCGATCATGACCACTGACGCCGCGGAAACGACCCGCCCGGGAGCCGCCACGGAAACGAGGAAGCGGTACTCGGTCCTCACCATGAACACGTTGGCCTTCACGGTCAATTTCGCGGTGTGGACGATGTTTTCCGTTCTCGGCATCAAGATCAAAGGCGAGCTCGGCCTCAACGAAACGGAGTTCGGCCTGTTGGTGGCGACACCGATCCTGACCGGCTCGCTCGTGCGTCTGCCCCTCGGGGTGCTTACCGACCGCTTTGGCGGACGCATCGTCTTCTTCATCCAGATGATCCTGGTCGCCATCCCCTGCTACGGGCTGGCGTTCGCGGATCAGTATTGGCAATACTTGGTCGTCGGCCTGTTCGTGGGGCTTGCGGGCGGCTCCTTCGCGATCGGTATCGCCTACACGTCCGCCTGGTTTCCCAAGGAGAAGCAAGGCACGGCGATGGGCATCTTCGGCGCCGGCAACGCCGGAGCCGCGGTCACCAACCTGGCCGCTCCGTTGATCATCGTGGCTCTGGGTTGGCGCGCCGTCCCGCAGATCTACTCTGTGGCCATGGTGGTGATGGCCATCGCTTTCTGGTTTCTCACCTACCCCGATCCCAAGCTCGAGGAGCGTCGCCGCAAAGGGAGCTTCCCGGCGCTCGGCGATCAAATGGCGCCTCTCGTGGAGCCCCGTGTCTGGCGATTCGGTCTTGCCTACTACTTCGTGTTCGGGGGGTTTGTCGCCCTCGCCCTCTGGCTTCCGAAATACTACGTCACGGAATACGGACTCGATCTTCAGACCGCGGCATTGATCACCATGTGCTTTACCTTGCCCTCCGGTCTCATCCGCGCCCTGGGCGGGTGGGCCTCCGACAAATGGGGCGGCGATACCGTTACGTGGTGGGTGTTCTGGGTCAGCATGGTTTGCCTGTTCTTCCTTTCCTACCCGCCGACAACATTCGTCGTCCACGGGATCAAGGGAGACGTGGCCATCGACATCGCGGTGGGCGTCGTCTTGTTCACCGTCTTCATCTTCGTCATTGGCATGGCTCAAGGGATCGGCAAGGCCAGCGTCTATCGAAGCCTGGCCGACCACTACCCGGAGAATATGGGCTCGGTGGGCGGCTTGGTTGGCGTGATCGGCGGGCTGGGCGGGTTTACGCTCCCGATCATGTTCGGTATCGCGGTCGACGCGACGGGCGTCCGTAGCAGCGCCTTTATGCTGATGTATGCCGTTCTCGCGGGGGTGATGATCTGGACCTGGATGGCGTCCAGGGGCGAGCGCGAGGAGATCCTGGAACGCGATCCGGCCCTTCGCGACCTGATGGTCAAGGATCGGTTGGTGGCGGCAGGTGCGGCCGGTGGCCGCTGGTTGAGAAACTGGCGCCCGGATGACGAGGCCTTCTGGCAGAAGACGGGGCGTGGGATCGCCTTGCGCAATCTGATCCTTTCCATGCCGGCCTTGTTCTTGTCGTTTGCCGTTTGGATGGTCTGGAGCGTGATGGTCGTCGAACTTCCCAGGATCGGCTTCGCGTTCCCCACCGACAAGCTCTTCTGGCTGGCGGCGGCGCCGGGAATCTCGGGCGCGATCCTGCGGCTCGCGTACTCCTTCGTCGTGCCAATCTTCGGCGGACGGAACTGGACGGTGTTCAGCACGGCGTCCCTGCTGCTCCCCACTCTCTGGATGGCTTTGGCGGTGCAAGACCCGACCACGAACTATGCCGTGTTCGTCGTCATCGCGCTGTTGTGCGGTCTTGGCGGCGGCAATTTCTCCGCCAGCATGGCCAACATCAGCTTCTTCTTTCCCAGGAAGATGCAAGGCACCGCCTTGGGCTGGAACGCCGGGATCGGCAATCTCGGCGTCGGCGTCATGCAGGCAGTGGTGCCGTTGATCATCTACGGCGGAGCGCTGGCCGTCCTCGGCGGCGGACCCCAGGCCCATGAAGATCAAGGGGTCGTAAGCGAGGTCTGGTTGCAGAATGCCGGCTTCATCTGGATTCCGTTCATTCTCGTCTCGACCATCGCCGCGGCATGGGGCCAGAACAACATCCGGGGCGCCAAGGCGACGTTCGGCGAGCAGATGGTGATTTTCCGGCGGAAACACGCTTGGCTGCTGGGATGGCTCTATACCGGCACGTTCGGCTCGTTCATCGGATTCGCGGCGGCCTTCCCGATCTTGTTGTCGACGCTGTTCCCGGGATCGGGAGCTCTTCAGTGGGCGTTCGTCGGGCCTTTGGTGGGCGCCTTGGTTCGTCCGCTCGGGGGGTGGCTGTCCGATCGCCACGGCGGGGCCAAGGTCACGTTGTGGAACTTCGCGTTCATGCTCGCGGCGGCGATCGGCGTCCTGATGTTCATGCCTTCGGAGTCCGGCGGTAACCAGCTTCCAGGGTTCTTCGTGGCCTTCGTCGTGCTGTTCATCACCACGGGCATCGGCAATGGCTCGGTGTTCCGTGTGGTGCCGACCGTCTTCATGAAGCTGCACGAGCGGCGTGCGGAAGGCCAGGACGAGGCAGCGCATGCGCAAGCGATCACCGAGGGCGACATCGAGTCGTCGGTAGCGTTGGGATTTACCGCCGCACTCGCCGCGCTCGGGCTGTTCTTCGTGCCGGCGCTCGTCGCCATTTCCATCGGGGCCACGGGTACGCCGCAGGCCGCCTGGATCTCCTTTATCGCGTTCTACATGAGCTGCCTGTTTGTGACCTGGTGGTGGTACCGGCGCAAAGGAGCGGAGGTTCGCTGCCCCTAGGTTGTCGCCACGTCAATTGAGCTTCCAGCGGGAAGTTCTCGTGCTCAAGATCAAGAGGAACTCTGATGTCTGACATAAAAAAGTGGGATGTTGAGGATAACGAGTTTTGGGAATCCACCGGCAAGAAGATCGCCAACCGGAATCTTTGGATCTCCATCCCCTGCCTCCTCTGCGGCTTCGCCGTCTGGCTGTACTGGGGGATCATCACCGTTCAGATGATCAATCTGGGCTTCCCCTTCGCGCAAGGCGAGCTGTTCACTCTCGCCGCCATCGCCGGGCTGACGGGAGCGACGCTGCGCATCCCCTCGTCCTTCTTCATCCGGATCGCGGGGGGGCGCAACACCATCTTCCTGACGACCTCGTTGCTGATCTTTCCGGCGGCGGGCACGGGCTTCCTCCTGCAGGATCCCAACACCCCGTTGTGGCAGTTCCAGATAATGGCGCTGCTTTCGGGCTTCGGTGGCGGCAACTTCGCCTCCTCGATGTCGAACATCAGCTTCTTCTTTCCCAAGAGGGTGCAGGGCTATTCGCTGGGCATGAACGCCGGCCTCGGCAATTTCGGCGTCACCACCATGCAGATCCTTGTTCCCCTGGTGATGACCTTCGGCGTCCTCGGCGGACCGATGATCCTGGAGACCACATCGGGCACCCTGATCGGTAAGATCCCCGCCGGCACCGAAACCTTCATTCAAAACGCCGGCTACGTCTGGGTCGTCATCCTGGTTCCGCTGGTCATCGCCGCATGGTTCGGCATGAACAACATCGTCGCCGATCACGTCACGCCCAACTACGGCACGACGGCCACGGCATTCGCCAAGATCCTCGGCATGTTGGCCATCGGTTTCGTGACCGCGGTCGGCGGCCTGTGGCTCATGCTGCCGGAAGGCGCGGGCGGCTCGGGTTTGAATTTAAGTAAATGGATCGTGTTGCCGATTGTAGTCGCGGCGACCGTTGTCGGACTATGGCTGATCCCGGGATCAATCCGAGAAAGCCTGACTCAGCAGTACAAGATCTTCAACAACAAGCACACCTGGGCAATGACCGTCATCTACACGATGACATTCGGTTCGTTCATTGGATACGCCGCCGCCTTCGGTCTCGCCATCAAGGTCATCTTCGGCTTCCAACACGTCATGGTCGATGGGGTGATGACACACAACATGGCCAACCCCGACGGCCCGAGCGCGTTGATGTTCGCGTGGACAGGCCCGTTCATCGGCGCCCTCATTCGTCCTATCGGCGGCATGATCTCCGACAAGATCGGCGGAGCCAAGGTGACACAGTTAGTCTCCGTGGTGATGATCGCCTGCGCACTGGGCGTCGCCTATTTCATGAAGCAGGCTTACGGATCCGCGACGCCGCAGGATTACTTCGTTCCCTTCCTCGTTCTGTTCCTCGTTCTGTTCGCCGCTACCGGCATCGGCAACGGTTCCACCTTCCGCACCATTGCCGTCGTGTTCGACAAGCAGCAGGCTGGCCCGGTTCTGGGGTGGACTCCGGCCATCGCCGCCTATGGCGCTTTCATCATCCCCAAGGTGTTCGGCGAGCAGATCAAAGCCACCACGCCCGAGTATGCGCTCTACGGCTTCGCCGCCTTCTACATGCTCTGCATCGTCATCAACTGGTGGTTCTATCTGCGGAAGGGCGCCTACGTGAAGAACCCCTAAGAAGGCCGGCAAACGGTGCTGTGTTCGATTCAACTCTAACGAGGAAAACGTCATGAGCCATTTGCTCGATCGACTGATCTTCTTTTCGAAGAAGAACGTAGGCGAATTCGCCGACGGTCACGGCGTGGTGACGCGCGAGGATCGACGTTGGGAGGAGGGCTACCGAAAACGCTGGCAGCACGACAAGATCGTGCGCTCGACTCATGGCGTGAACTGCACCGGATCGTGCAGTTGGAAGGTCTACGTCAAGGGCGGCATCGTCACCTGGGAAACCCAGCAGACGGATTATCCCCGAACGCGGCCGGACCTTCCTAATCACGAACCTCGCGGCTGCAGTCGAGGTGCGAGTTACAGTTGGTACCTTTACTCGGGCAATCGGGTGAAGTACCCGCTCGTTCGCTCGCGTCTCGTCAAGGCTTGGCGCGAGGAACGGCGGATCAAGACCCCGGTCGCGGCATGGAAGGCCATCGTCGAGAATCCGGTAAAGCGGGCATCATACGTGAGCAAACGAGGCCTTGGCGGCTTTGTCCGCGCCGATTGGGACGAGGTGACCGAAATCATCGCGGCCTCCAACGCCTATACGGCCAAGACGTACGGGCCCGACCGTGTCATGGGGTTCTCGCCAATTCCCGCGATGTCGATGGTTTCCTATGCGGCGGGCTCGCGATATCTGTCCCTGATCGGCGGCGTCTGCTTGTCCTTCTACGACTGGTACTGCGACCTGCCGCCGGCCTCTCCTCAAACCTGGGGCGAACAGACGGACGTTCCGGAGTCGGCCGACTGGTACAACTCTGGGTTCCTGATCCTCTGGGGCTCGAATGTTCCGCAAACGCGCACCCCGGACGCCCACTTCTATACCGAGGCGCGCTACAGAGGCGCCAAGAGCGTCGTCGTCTGCCCCGACTACAGCGAAGCTTCGAAGTTCGCCGATCTCTGGCTCCATCCGAAACAGGGTACGGATTCGGCGCTCTCCATGGCCATGGGGCACGTCATCCTGCGCGAGTTCCACCTCGACCGGCAGGCCGAGTATTTCGAGAACTACTGCCGCCAATACACCGATATGCCGATGCTGGTGCGCCTCGTAAAACGGGACGGCCACTACGTGCCTGATCGGTTTGTTCGGGCCTCGGACTTCGACAAGAACCTCAGTCAGAAGAACAATTCGGAATGGAAAACCGTCGCCGTTGACAAGGTCTCGAGCAAGATCGTTGTCCCGCGCGGCTCCGTTGGTTTCCGGTGGGGCGAGCAGGGTAAGTGGAACCTCGAGGAGAAAGACGCCGGGGGCGACGGCACCGAGTTGAAACTCACCTTGATCGGCGACGGAGATCATGACGACGTCGCCGAGGTGGACTTTCCTTACTTCGGCAATCGCCATCACGATTACTTCGAGGGCACCGACCATCCGGATATCCTGACCCGCAAAGTTCCCATCAAGGCGGTCAAGCTGACAGACGGCGACGCCCTGGTTGCGACAGTGTTCGATCTGTTTGTCGCCAACTATGGACTCGACAGAGGCCTTGGCGGGGAAAACATCGCAAAATCCTATGAGGACAACGCTCCCTACACACCGGCTTGGGCCGAAAAGATCACCGGCGTGCCCGCCGATCATATCGTCACGGTCGCGCGGGAGTTCGCCAGCAACGCGGAGAAGACCAACGGCAAGTCCATGGTCATTCTCGGCGCCGGGCTCAATCACTGGTACCACATGGACATGAACTACCGGGGGATCATCAATCTCCTGGTCATGTGCGGCTGTGTCGGTCA
>JAUXFS010000417.1 GCA_030622775.1 Rhodospirillales bacterium
ACCATAAAATCCGTCACCGTCAGGGCGCTAATGGTCTGCTGGATGTATTGGGTCATGGAGATGTCCAGCATCCCCACGCCGACGACGGCGCCGCCGGCGATCCCCAATAGATCCGCGTACAGGCACAGAACCGGCATCATCAAGATCAGCGCCATCATCCGCGGCAGGACGAGGAAGTCCATCGGCGAGATGCCGAGGGTCTTGAGCGCGTCGATCTCCTCGTTGACCTGCATGGTGCCGAGCTGGGCGGCGAACGCGGCGCCGGTGCGCCCGGCCATGATGATCCCGGTCATCATCGCCCCCATCTCCCGCGCGGTGGCGATGCCGACCAGGTTGGCGACGAAGATCTGCGCCCCGAACTGCTCGAGCTGGACGGCGCCGACGAACGCCAGGATCAAACCGACCAGGATGCTGATCAGCGAGACGATCGGCAGCGCCTGGGCGCCGCATTCCTGAATGACCACGATGAAATCGGAGCGGCGAAAACGCGCCTTGCCGGCCAGCAACCGGCCGAAGCTGAGGACGGATTCGCCGAGAAACCCGACGATGTCGCCGCCATCCCCCATGAAATCGAGCCAACCCTTGCCGACCTGTTCGAGAAAGGTTTCGCGCCCCTCCTCTTTCCGCGCGCCCTTCTTTTCGGGGACGGTGGTGGCGAGGTCGATCAGCTTTTGGACCCCCTCCGGCAGGCCGCCGACATCCATATCGAGGTCCTTGCCGGCGCAGATCTTGCTGAGGTTCAGCACGAACGAGAGCAGGCCGCTGTCCCAGCCGGTGACGCCCTGGGCGTCGAAATCGAGCTTCCGGACCGGCGTTTCGGCTTCGATTTGCTTGCGCACCTCGTCGGCGGAAGGAGGATGGCCCCGCAGGGTCCAACTCCCCGTCAACCGGAGCAAAAGCGTTCCGTCGGCCGGCCGGCTATAGCTCAGCGCGCAGCTCTCAGGCTTGGCCTCCGTCGCGGCGGTCATCGACCCGTATCCTGGATCAGCACGGTTCGGCTGATTCCCCCAAGCGATTCATTGCGTTAGAGGGTACTCTTGCAACAACACCACGCCGGCGCAAGCCAATTATGCAAAAAGCCGTGCTAGGGCCTGTGGACAATTAGGATAGCGCCGAGGAGGTGTCCAACCGTTTCCACGGTCAGCGCGGGCGGGGCAGCGACGTGATCGCCGACGCGATCTCCCGGCTGAGGGCGGCGACGGTCCGGCTCATCGCCGTGGCGACGGCGCCGTAGTCCTCACCGTCCACTGTTTCGGTGAACGTGGATCTATCGAGGACAAGCGATTTGCCGTCGTTGTCGAAGATCTCCCACCGGGCGGCGAGAACGGCGGGGCCGCCGACGTCGGCATCGAAGCGCGTCACCTGCACCTCCACCTGATAGTCGATAGTGGTGGCCCGGCGCCGGGGCAGCAGGAACACCCTGTCGGTCACCAGCAGAACCGACAGGTTCTCGGCCATCACCCGCGGGAACACGTCCCCGAGCGGCTCGCCCCATCGGTCGAACTCGGCGAGTTGGAACTCGTTGGCGGTGGCGCGCCGGACCACCTCCGGGCGGTCGAGGTAATTGGGCAACGAGATCGGACCGACCCCGACGGCGAGATCGCTCGACGCGGCGCTTGGCGCGGCGGCCCCGGCGTCCGGCAGGCTCGACAGCGTATAGAACCGGCTCGGCTGGGTTCCGGCACAGGCCGCGAGTAGCAAACCGGCGACGGCGGCCGCCAGCGCCGGAGAAGAAAACATTCTCGGTATCATCGACCTTATCCTCCGCCTTTGCCCTGGATCAATGCTTCCGGATGTCGTTCGAGATAGTCGGTCAGCACCCGGATCGACCGTGCGGCTCCCCGCAGTTCCTTCATCATCTCCACCACGTCATACCGCAACTGGGACTTCGGCCCGATCAGGGATTCGGCCGAAACCAGGGTGGTCTCCGCCTGTTTCATAGTGGCCTCAGCCGCCTCGGCGGTCGCCCGCAGCGATTTGATGGATTGGCGAACGTCGGGCGAATTGATCAGCTTTTCGGTGGACTGAACCATCTTCCGCATGTCCTCGACCAGTCCGTCGAGGGGAAGCGCCGCGACCTTTTCCAAGACACTGGTCAGCGACCGGGCGATCACTTCGAAATCCGTGGGGATGCTTGGAACTTCCGGGTATTGTCCGTCTTTCTTGTACTCTGCCGGCGGCGCATCGGGGAAATATCCGAGGCCGAGGAAGAGCGCACCAGTGATTAGGCTGCCCGATTCGAGTTGCGCGCGAAGTCCTTGTTCGATCAAAACCTCTACGCCGACGTACGGATTCTCGAAGGCCTTTCCGTCGGCAAGTGTGACCCGCTCCGGTTCGATCGCGAACGTCACCTCTACACGATCGTTCGTGGAATTTTCGCCGAGCTCCAACCTGATATCCTTGACCGAACCGACCCTGATACCCTTGAATTCGACCGGCGCGCCGATGCTCAAGCCTCGGACCGACCCCGTGAAGTAGGCGAGGAAAGGATACTCCTCGGTGATCCCAGCTTCGCCGATGGCGGCGCGATTGGGGTACAGCTTAAACGATGTGCCGTCCTTCGCCGGCGGACTCGAGGGGGCGTACACCGGTGAGTCGAACGCAATGCCGCCGGTGAGCAACGACTGGAGCGACTCCATCTGGACGTCTACCCCGTCCGCCCCCATCGAGACATGTACTCCGCTCACGTTCCAAAAGTGAGTGACCACGTTTACCAGCCTGTCGTGGGGCGCCTTGACGAAGATATGGAAGAAGACCTCGCTGCTGTCCGCGGCCAACTCGTAACCCATGACCTCGCCGACATTGATGCCACGATAAAAGATCGGCGAGCCCCGACTGACGGATCCGAGCCTGTCGGCAAGCAAGAGATACTTGGTTCCGTCAACCCCGGACTGGACGACCGGCGGCTCCTCCAGCCCGACGAACTTGGTGGCCGATTCTCCTTCGGCGGGATCCATCTGGATGTACGCCCCGGACACCAGGGTTCCCAGCCCCGACACCCCGCCGGCGCCGAGACGCGGACGCACCACCCAGAACCTCGTCTCGTTGGTGAGGTGCGGTCCCGTGCCTTTCTGCATGCTGGCGGTGACGATGACCCGTGACAGATCGTCGCTGATCACGACATCGTCGACCCTTCCGATCTCGACGTCCTTGTACTTGATCTTGGTCTTC
>JAUXFS010000239.1 GCA_030622775.1 Rhodospirillales bacterium
CCTGCTCGGGGGTATGGCCATGCTCCCTGAGCGAGCGGATCGTCGTGTCGCCTTGGCGCTTGGCGAGCCGCCGGCCCTGGTCGTCTCGGCAGAGGCCGTGGTGGTGCCAAGCCGGCGGCGGCAGATCGAGCAGCGCGTAGAGCGTCCGATGCACGTGGGTCGCCTCCAACAGATCTTCGCCGCGGGTGACGTGGGTGACGCCTTGCGCGGCGTCGTCGACGACCACCGCCAGGTGGTAGCTGGTCGCATTCTCCTTGCGGGCGACGACCACGTCGCCGAACCGGTCGATCCGGGCGGTCCGGCGTCCGTGCGACCGGTCGGTCCATGACAACTCGCCGGTCAATCGGCGGGCGCGGATGGCGTCGAGACGCAGTGCGTGGGGCCGCCCGGCGGCGATCCGGTCGTCGCGCTCGGCCGGATCCAGGGCGCGGCAGATGCCGGGGTAGACCGCGCTGCCGTCCGGCGCCACCGTGTGGGGCGCCCCCGCCGCCGCCTCGATCTCGTTGAGGATCTCCTTGCGGGTGCAGAAGCACGGATAGACGACGCCGAGATCGGCGAGCCGGCGCAGCGCTTCGCGGTAGAGGTCCATGCGCTCGGACTGGCGGACCACCGGCTGCTCCCAGGCGAGGCCAAGCCAGTGGAGATCATCGAGATTGCGCTCGATGAAGGCGGCGCGGCAGCGGCCGGCGTCGATGTCCTCGATACGCACCAGAAAGCGGCCGCCGGCGCGCATCGCCACGTCGCTGGCGAACCATGCTGAATAGGCATGGCCAAGATGCAGATCGCCGGTCGGGCTCGGCGCGAAACGGGTAACCACGGTCATGCCGGGATATTTCCTCGCGGACGGCGTATCACCGGCCGGCGCGAAAAATACACCAGAACCCGTAGCGCGTGCCAGCATAGCGGCGTGCCGGCCCGGCGCCGCTGCCGTCCACCGCCGGGGCTCCCCGTCCGCATGGATCGTTCGGCGCTCGGAGTCCGACAGATATACAGCTTGAATCTATCCATGAAGATAATTAAATCTGTACGATAGATTGATTGAAACTGTATATCGCTCATGTTGTTTGAAACGCCCGTGCTGACTCGAAATGAGAAGGATGTCGTCGGTCACATCAACGAACTCCGGCGTCAGCTTCGCTATGCCACCTCCACGACGAAACGTTGGACAGGGATGCTGAGGCGAGATGCGTTCGCGCGGGCGATTCGTGGCTCCAACTCGATCGAGGGGTACAATGTCACCATCGACGACGCCGCGGCAGCCGCCGAACATGAGGAGCCGTTCGCGGCCGACGAGAAGACGTGGGCGGCGATCGTCGGCTATCGGGACGCCCTGACGTACGTGCTCCGGTTGGAAAACGACCCGCACTTCGAACATGGCGAAGGACTGATCCGCAGCCTTCACTACATGATGCTCAAACACGAGATCTCCAAGAAGCCCGGGCAATGGCGTCCCGGCCCGATAAGGGTCGTAGACGAGCGAAAAAACGAGATCGCCTACGAAGGCCCCGATGCCGCGATTGTCCCCGGCCTGATGCGCGCGCTTGTGCACGAACTCAACCGGAGCGAAGAGGACATCCCTGTCATGGTCCGTGCCGCCATGGCGCACCTGAATTTAACGATGATCCATCCTTTTTCCGATGGCAACGGAAGGATGGCGCGCGCGCTACAAACCCTGGTCTTGGTACGAGAAGGGATATTGAGCCCGACCTTCTGCAGCATCGAGGAGTATCTGGGGCGACACCAGGACGACTACTACGGTGTGTTGTCCGTCGTCGGTGGCGGGAAATGGCAGCCACGCCGCGACGCCCGCCCCTGGATCGATTTCTGCTTAACCGCACACTATCGTTGCGCAAACGATCTGCTCAGAAGAACACGGGAAATTCAAAGGGTTTGGGAGGACATCGAAATCATCGTGGGCGAATACGCCCTGCCCGAGAGAGCGGAGGTCGCCCTCGTCATGGCCGCCTTCGGAAGGACCGTCAGAAACTCGATCTATCAGAAATCCGCCGATGTTTCCGATCAGGTGGCAAGCCGCGATCTGAAAAAGCTCGTCGATGCCGGCCTGTTGGCGCCGAAAGGCGAACGAAGGGGACGTGTCTATCGGGGGAGCGCCCTTCTCCGTCAAGTGCGAAAGCGCAATCGCGAGCCCCGCACCCAGCCCGATCCATTCGATTTGGCCGCCCCCCCCCGCCACCCTCCGTCGCCGTTTAAAGAATAACGAGGAGATGCCGCCGTTGAGCCGGTCACCGGCCGCCGTCATCCTGAAGACTCCGGCCCACAGCGCCGACTCCTACCCGGTTTCCGCCGGCGACGGCGCCAGCAGCCGGTAGACCTCGACCGCTCCGCTGCGGCCCCTCAACTCGTGGCGTCCGAGGGGTTGAAGGGGGAAGCTTTCGTCCAGGGCGGCGGCGGTTTCGCCGCTGAGGAGGACGACAACGTCGCCCGCGTCCGCGGCGGCGTCGGCGGTGGTCACCTCCTTGCCCAGGGCCTCGAGCCGTTGGGCGGTGTTCACGGTGTCGCCGACCAGGGTGTAATTGACCCGTCCGGGCGCGCCGATGTTGCCGACCACCGCCGGGCCGCTGTGAACGCCGATGCGCAGGCCGACCGCGTGGTCGCCGCGCGCCCGCCGGCGGGCGTTGTCCTCGGCCACCCGGCGGGCGATCTCCATCGCCGCCCGGCACGCCCGGCTGGCGTGATCGGGCTGATCCGAGGGCGCGCCCCAGAACGCCATGATCGAATCGCCGATGTACTTGTCGACCGTTCCCTCCTCCGCCTCGATCACCTCGCCGAGGACGGCGAAGTGATCGTTGAGGAAATCGGCCAGCGCTTTCGGATCGAGCCGGGCGCCGATCCGGGTGAAGCCGACAATATCGGTGAACAGCACCGTCACCCGGCGCTCCTCGGAGCGCACCGACGAGCCGCCCTGGCTCATCAGCCGAAACACCAGGCTCTTCGGCACGTAGGTCTCGAACCACCTGAGGCCGGCGACCATCGCGTCGAACGACTTGGCCGCGGTATCGAGCTCACGGAACCGGCTTCCGCCCAACGGCTTCACCCGCGCCAGGTCGAAGTCGCGGACGGCGACGGCGGCATCGGCCAACCGTCTGACCGGCCGGCCGATGGCGCGGCCGAGAAGGAAAACCGCGACGACGCCGATCACCAGGATGCCGGCGCCGATCACGGCGGCGACGATGATCCGCCGGATCGGCCCGAAGACCTCGTCTCCCCGAAAATAGACGCCGACCAGCCACGGCGACGCGCCGTAGTGATCCAGCTCGCGGTAGAAGTAGATGTAGTCGTCGTCCGCCCCGCGAACCACGTGACCCTCGAGCTCGCTGTCGCCGAGGATGTAGGGCATCTCGTCGATCACCTCGCCCCAGATCGCCGCCAGGACGACGTCCTTGACGTCCTCCAGGTGGGGCAACACCCTCTCCTCGGACATCCCGCGAAACCCGCCGGCGAGCGACCGGTGGGCGAGGACCCGGTCGCGACCGTAGAGGATGAAGCTGTGGGTGTCGTGGGCCCGATCGAAGCGGTCGAGGAACCGGGAGAGCTCGCTGATCGAAACGATCGAGAACACATACCCGAGAAACGCGCCGTCTCGATGTACCGGCTCCGCCACGAGAATGTGCGGCGCTTCGAAATCGTGAGACCAGATCACCTCGCGCCAGGTCGGCTGCTGCAATGTTGCAATCATGTTCATCGACGCGCGAAGTCCGGGCTGATTGCTCCAGTCGTCGGTGAGGGTGACGATCCCGCCGTCGAGACGCCCGACGCGCAGGACATGATAGTCGGCGCGCACGAAGGCGATCCCCGACACTTGCGGCGCCGCCGCCAGCGTCCCCATCAGGATGTCGGCGAGCCGCGCTTCGTCGGCGATGTCGACCTTGCCCGCGGCGATCAGGGCGCCGACGAACTCGGCCTGCTCCTGCGCGGCGCCCAGGTGGGTGTCGACCTCGCCGACGACCGCGTCGACGGTGATCTCGGAGAGCGTCCGTTGCAGCTCGAAGGTGTTGTCTCGCGCGGCGTCGAGCGCGATCAACAGGGCCGTGCCGAGCGAGGCGAAGAAGAGGACGCCGAACCCGAAGGTCAGCGTCGCCGAAATCGACAGGCGATAGGGCTCGGCGCTTGGCCGGCCGCTTGCTTTGGACCCGAATCGTGACATGGCGCAACGCTCGACGTGGTCTCCCGGTTGGTACCGATGCTAGTGGTCCATGTCCGACATATGGATACCATAGGTCGGACATGGACCACTAGGCCGGAACCGGGCTCTCGGACAACCGAAAGACAATAACGGGTGATCGCGGCGCCCCTAGTGCAACGACGCAAACGGATGGTTCACTTGGTCCACTACTTCGTCTGCCCGCACTCGTTGCGGGCAGACGAAGTAGCAGCCGCTTGCAGTGAAGCTTCCGTTGGCTTGCCGATCCCGCCGCATGGATGGCCGGAACAAGTCCGGCCATGACGATCA
>JAUXFS010000217.1 GCA_030622775.1 Rhodospirillales bacterium
ACCACGCAGGCGACGAGCAGGACGCCGCCCTGCAGGACGGGATAGTCACGCCGGCGCACCGACTCGACCAGCCACTTGCCGACACCCGGCCACGAGAAGATGGTCTCGGTGAGGATGGCGCCGGCGAACAGGACGCCGACGGCGAGGCCGATCACCGTGACCACCGGGATCAGCGCGTTGCGCAGCGCGTGCAGGGCGATGACCCGCAGCGGCGGCAGCCCCTTGGCCCGGGCGGTGCGGATGTAGTCCTCGCCGAGCACCTCGAGCATCGACGAGCGGGTCATTCGGGCGATGATCGCCAGCGGGATGGTGCCGAGCGCGATCGCCGGCAGGATCAGATGGCGGACGGCGGATCCGAACGCACCCTTCTCGTCGGAGAGCAGGGTGTCGATCAGCATGAAGCCCGTCACCGGCTCGACGAAGAACATCACCGACAGCCGTCCGGAAACCGGCGTCCATCCCAGGTGCACCGAAAAAAACAGGATCAGAAGCAGCGCCCACCAGAAGATCGGCATCGAATAGCCGGTGAGCGAGACCCCCATGGTGGCGTAATCCAAAAACGATCCGCGCCGGACCGCGGCGAGAATGCCGATCGGAATGCCCAGCGTCGTCGCCAGCAGAATGGCGCAGATCGAGAGCTCGACGGTGGCCGGAAACAGGTCGAAGAACTCGTCGATCACCGGCGTCTTGGTGACGATCGACTTGCCGAGATCGCCCGAAAGCACGTCGGTGATGTAGATGCCGTACTGGCTGAGCAACGGCTGATCCAGCCCCAACTCGGCGCGCAGCATGGCGTGACGGGCGGGATCGATCCCGCGTTCGCCGACCAGAAGCTCGATCGGGTCGCCCGGCACCAGCCGGATCAGCGCGAAGGTGAGCAGCGTCACCCCGACGAACGTGGGGATGACGAGGCCGACACGGGTGGCGAGGAATTTCAGCATGGTGCCATCGCATCCCGGGCGGGACGGAAACGGTCCGTCCCGCCCGGTTCAGCTTTTCAAGGCGTCAACAGGCTATTCCAGATCGACGCCGTAGAAGATGTGGCCGCCGAAGGGGTCGATCTTGAAGTTCTTGACCTCCTTGCGCATCGGCTTGAACACCACCGAATGGGCGATCGTCACCCAGGGGGCTTCCTCCTTGAAGATTTCCTGGGCCTTCATGTAGAGCGCGGTGCGCTTGTCCACGTCGGCGGTCTGCTTGGCCTGGAGCAGCAGATCGTCGAACGGCCGGTGGCACCAGCGGGCGCGGTTGGCGCTGTCGTTTGCCGCCTCGCAGCCGAGCAGCACGTAAAGGAAGTTGTCCGGATCGCCGTTGTCGCCGGTCCAGCCCAGGAGCACGGTCTGGTGCTCGCCCAGCTTGGAGCGTTTGAGGTATTCGCCCCATTCGAAGGTGACGACCTTGGCCTTGACGCCGACCTTCTCCCAGTCGGCCTGGATCATCTCGGCCATCCGCCGGGCGTTGGGATTGTACGGCCGCTGCACCGGCATCGCCCAGATATCGGTCTCGAAGCCGTTCGGATAACCGGCGTCGGCGAGCAGCTTCTTGGCCGCCGCGGGGTCGTAGGGATAGTCCTTGATGTTGTCGTTGTACGACCAGATGGTCGGCGGGATCGGGTTCTTCGCCTTCTTGCCGGCGCCCAGATAGATGGCGTCGATGATCGAGTCCTTGTTGATCGCCATGTTGAGCGCCTGGCGCACCCGCTTGTCGGTGAACGGCTTCTTTTCGGTGTTGAAGGCGAGGTAGCCGACGTTGAGCCCTTCCTGGTCCAGCATCTTCAACGCCGGGTCTTTCTTCATCGCCTCGATGTCCGCGGGGTTCGGATACGGCATCAAATGGCACTCGCCGGCCTTGAGCTTGGCGTAGCGGACCGCGGCGTCCGGGGTGATGGCGAACACCAGGGTATCGATCGGCGCCTTGCCGGCCCAATAGTCGGGATGGGCCTTGTAGCGGATCACCGCGTCCTTCTGGTAGTTCACCAACTGGAACGGGCCGGTGCCGACCGGTTTGAGGTCGATCTTTTCGGGGGTGCCGGCGGCGCGCATCTTGTCGGCGTACTCGGCCGAGAGGATCGACGCGAACTGCATGCCCAGGTTGGCGATGAACGGCGCGTCCGGTTTGTTGAGAACGAAGCGGACGGTGTGATCGTCGAGCTTGTCGATCGACTTGATGATGTCCGGCATGTCCATGGAGACGAAGTACTCGTACTGGCCGCCGGAGAGCTTGTGGTCCGGGTGGTTCGGATCCCACTGGCGGTTGAAGCTGTAGAGCACGTCGTCGGCGTTGAAGTCCCGCGTCGGCGTGAAGTCCTTGGTCGTCTGGAACTTGACGCCCTTGCGCAGACGGAAGGTGTAGGCCAGGCCGTCGTCGGAGACCTCCCAGGACTCGGCGAGGGCGGGGACGATCTTGGTCGTTCCGCGCTCGAACTGGACGAGTTGGTTGAAGACGTTGCGGGCGCTGGCGTCGAACGTGGTGCCCGACGTGTAGAGTGACGGATTGAAGCCCTCGGGGCTTCCTTCCGAACAGTAGACGAAGGTCTTGGCGTCGGCGACGCTCGACAGTCCAACGGCGGCGGCAAACCCAATTACCGCGCCAACACGACGAATGCTCATTCCTCTCCTCCCCATTTGAGCGCTTTAGACAGGTGCGCGTTCAAGAAAAATGACAGATCAACTGTTGTATGGAGTTTGGCCCTTTCGGGGGCATCGTGCAACCGCGAGGATCGCCGAAGCCGCGAATCGACAATTTTCGAGAGCTTCCGCTAAACCGGAAGACCGCTTGGTTATGCCAACCTGCGTTGATACTGGACCCAAAAAGAAACGGGGCGCCGCTCCAGGCGACGCCCCGCTCAACATTCGCAACCGCGCTTAGCGTCAGTCGAAGATGATTTCGACGCGGCGGTTCTGCGGCTCGCGGACACCATCGTCGGTGGGCACGAGGTTCTCGAGCTCGCCCATACCCTCGACGCCGACGTCGCCGGCGGCAATTCCGTTCGCTTCGAACGACGTCTTGACTGCTTCGGCGCGACGGACGGACAGGCCCTGGTTGTAGGCGGGCGAACCCGAACGGTCGGTATGGCCGACGGCGGCGATGCGGGTGCCGGCCTTCTTCATGGCGTTGGCCGCGGCCGTGGCGACGATATCGGCGGCCTCGGGCGTCAACACGTCGCTGTTCCAATCGAAGAACACCAGGTAGTTGGCCGGAATCCTGGCGGCCGGCGCCGGCTTCGGCGTCAACGCCAGTTCAACGTGGCCGATGGCCTCGAGGAAAGCGTCGCGGCAAGCCCGGATGTCATCGGGCTGGCGATTTTCGTCCTGCTCCTGAATCCAGCAATCGAACATCACCTGGGCCCGGGCGGTGTCGGACGGCGCGACCGCGGCGCCACCGCGATCCTGGGCGGTGACCAGACGCTGGCGGGCGGCCGACAACTCACCGGCCTTCGCGCCCTTTGCAACACCGCTTCGGCTCTTGATGGTGTCGGGCGCAACGCTCATACCCTTACCGGCTTGCATCGACTTTTTGGCAAAGTGATCCGATGCACGGTAGTCGCCTTCCCCGTGTTCATCCCCCGCTATCTCGAGATAGCCCCGCGACAACTCGACGTTGTACGGCGAGCCCGACGGCTGCATCTTCCTCGCATCCTGCAACTCGGTGCCCGCGCACGCGGAGATCGTCACCGCGGCCAGGGCAATAACACTAAACTTCCAAAAGCCCTTCATGGCTTTCTCCTCCTTAGCACCCATTTCAAAAAAGAAACCCCAATCCGACTACCCGGCGCAATGATCAGCTAACCGGATCACAACCCAATAATCACGTCCTACGTAGTTGGATATGAGATGAATCGCAAGTTTCATCTTCACGTCATTTCGCAAAACGGCGCATTTTTCCGTCGATTCCCCCTTTTGAACCATAAGAAACGGCTTTTTCGCGCTTTTGCGCCGCTCGGCCCACGCCATATGTCAGACATGGATCACTGGGAATTTGCAAACGCCGAGCGTTCGACAAAGTCTCCGTTCGGCCTATTTTGTCGCTTCCTTGGCTTTTTCCTCTGCGTCTTCCATCGCCTCCTTGGCGGCTTCCGCCGCTTCCTCGGCCTTTTCCCCCGCGGATTCAGCCGCCGCATCGATCTTCTTGCCGGCTTTTTCCGCGGCGCCTTCCTCTTCGCATGCGCCGAGCATGGCGGCGGACGCGATCAACAACGCCAACACGAAACTGCGAGGAAGTTGCTTCAGTGTGACCATCGGTTCCCCCCTTTTCTTCGCCGAGAGCTGAAAACTGCGGTCCAAGCCGGTTCAACAGAAGCGGCGTGGCCGTACACCCTTCCGAGCCCGTTCCCTCGACGAGGGCCGGTTTTTCCGTAGAATGAATATGGCAGGTCGTATAGCAGCGCCGTTTGTTCTTGCAAAGAGCTATCATCCCGCGGTCGGCGTCCCGGTGAGGCGATATGGTCATACCCCTAAAAACGCTAGGTACTTTGTATCGTTTCCGTTTACTATCGATTGGGTCGGGCATAGACCACTAGAGGTCCAGGTCTGACATATGGTACCCGTACGATCGCGTTTCCCGCTTGCTCGGCAGGAGGTCGTGTGCCGGCGATGGGGACCCATCGTCAAGCGCGTCCGACGCCCCGAGCAAGCGGGAAACGCGACCCGAAGGGCGGTCTTCCGAGTCCCCCGGCGTCGTTGCGTGACGCTTGTGATGC
>JAUXFS010000436.1 GCA_030622775.1 Rhodospirillales bacterium
CGCGGTTCGAGGGAAGCACCAGCGTCGAGGCGAAGAACCGGCGGCGGTACTACCGGGAGGCCATCGCGCGGGAGACGGATCAGATAGAATATGAAAACGATTACAACGGATTTCTTGCCTCTTGCGAGACGAAACTCGAAATAAGCCCCTACGATGTTGCGGATTTCGACCGGGTCGTTGAGCTCGCCCAGCGCACCAATCAACTGAATTTCTCCGGAACCAAGTACAAGAGGCCGGAGATCGCCGGACTCCTCGCCGACCAAGACCTCGAGAAGTATGTGCTGCGGTGCTCCGACAAGTACGGCTCCCATGGGACGGTGGGATTGGGGCTCGTCCGCAGGCGGGAGCGGGAAATCCGGGTCGAGGAGTTCATGCTGTCCTGCCGGGTGCAGGGAAGGTTGATCGAACAGGCGTTCTTCCACTACCTGTTCGAACGTTCAAGAATGAATGAATTCATCAAGTTGTGGGTCAATTTTCACCCGACGCCTCGTAACAAACCGGCGGCACAGGTCCTTCACCAACTGAACTTCCGGACGGACGCCGCCGGCGACGGACTGTCTCTCGATATCTCCGGGCTTCCCCTGATCCGTGACCACATCGAGATCGTGTCCGACAACAATGTCGCGGACGCGACCGAGCCCGAACGTCATCCCAACCTGCGTTGATAGACGAAGTACCGTCCCTGCCTGACACCGGACGGCAATCCGTGCTCCCTCCATCCCGCCATCGCGAGCGGGCGGTCGGCGAGGACGACGGCGTCGGGCGCCATCAACCCGGGAAGCGCGCGGTTGAGAAAGGCGGCGATCTCGGCATTGACGGCTTGGTCCCCGGTTCCGATGTCGGCGTGGGCGAGCGCGGCCGGCGTGCCGATCCGCGAGAGCGCGGGGGGCAAGGTCTCGCGAATATCGCCGAGGATCAGGTGTCCGTCGTCCGGAATGCAATCCGGATGCGCCGCCACCTGCCGATCGAAGACAAAGATTTCGCGGTCCGGAAACAGGGCCCGAAGGTGATCGAATGTCCGGCCATTGCCCAAACCCAACTCCAGAACCGGCCCCGGGATTCCGGCAATCAGTCCTTCAGCCATATTGAGGCACGCGCGCTGGGCGCGAAGCCGGCGGATAACGCTGTCGAGTCGGCTCATGTCCTGCTCCCGGTCATTTCGGAGGGGCTCCCGAGCCGCTCGACGGGTACCGGCTTGCGGTCGGCCCCCCTCTAAACATACCCTACGAGTGGCCTCGTGTTTGGAAAGAACCCGCAGCATTGCTTGCGGTCGGGAATAGGTGGGGACGAGACTGTGGACGAGGCATCCACTTAGTGCTAGCCCATTGAACGGCGGGATCAAGCGAAATTCGCGAAGTCAGACAAGAGACGAGGCGGATCGCAACAACCGGGAAACGAGCTTGAAGGGCGCGTAACACGGCCGATGGAACCGACGATCTTCAAGTACATTTTTCGCTACAGCTGGCGCCAGCAAGTGCTGTTGCTGTGCATGACCGCGGTCTCGTTTCCGTTCCTCTATGGCTCGCTGGAACTGCCGAAGCTCATCATCAACGACGCAATCGGCTCCCAAGATTTCCCGAAAACCGTGTGGGGCTTCGAGTTCGAGCAGATCCGGTACCTCATGACCCTTTGCGGCCTGTTCCTGGTACTCATCGCCGTTCGCTTCAGCTTCAGGTATTTCGTCAACGTGTTCAAGGGACAGCTCGGCGAACGGATGCTGAGGCGGATTCGCTACATGCTGTTCGAACGCATCTTGCGGTTCCCCCTACCTCACTTTCGCAGGACCTCGCAGGGCGAGTTGATCGCCATGATCACCGCAGAGGTCGAGCCGCTGGGAGGCTTTGTCGGCGACGCCTTTGCAACTCCCGCGTTCGAAGGCGGAACGCTCCTGACCATCCTGGTCTTCATAATCATCCAGGATCCGATTCTCGGCGCCGCCGCTATCTCGCTATATCCGTTACAGATGTACCTGATCCCGAAGTTGCAGAAACAAGTCAATTTGCTTGCCAAGGAGCGGGTCCGAACCGTCCGCAGGCTTTCCGAGCGGATTGGCGAATCGGTAACGGGGATCGAGGAAATCCACGCGAACGATACCTCGGAGTTGGAACGGGCCGAGTTCACCCGATGGATCGGGACGATTTACGACATCCGCTATCGCATCTACCGCAAGAAGTTTTTCATCAAGTTTCTGAACAACATCATCGGTCAGGCGACGCCGTTCTTCTTCTTCTCCATCGGCGGCTATCTGGTCATCGCCGGCGAACTCACCTTCGGGGCTCTGGTAGCGGTGCTCGCCGCCTACAAGGACCTGGCGGCTCCTTGGAAAGAGCTCCTGAGGTGGTATCAAGTGAAAGAGGACGCACGCATTAAATACGAGCAGTTGATCGAGCAGTTCCGTCCGGCCGGCATGCTCGATTCCGAACTGCAGGAAGTTCCGGACGAAGCCGTCGCGCCGCTGCGGGGTCCGGTGATCGCCTCCAATCTGACCCTACAGGACGACGGCGGCGTAAAGACGGTCGACGGCGTGAGTTTTCAGTTCGAAATTGGCGAGAAAGTGGCCCTGGTGGGCGGCAGTGGTTCCGGCGTGGACGAAGTCGCCAAGCTGCTGGCCCGCCTCCTGGCGCCAACGGCCGGCAATATCACCATAGACGGGACCAACCTTGCGACATTGCCCGAGGCCGTGACAGGACGTCGTATCGGGTATGTGGGCCAGAACGTTCCACTATTCAGCGGCACTTTCCGCGACAACCTGTTGTACGGGCTCATGCACCAACCCCTCCGCCCCGCCGAGCACCAGGACGAGGCCCGGGCGAAACGCGAGAGCTTCATCCAGGAAGCCAGGGAGGCCGGGAACACGGAGAGCGATCTCGACGCGGATTGGATCGACTATCAAGCCGCTGGCGCGACCCCTCCGGATGGACTGACCAATCGGGCGATCGAAGCCCTGCGCCAAGTCGGCCTCGAGCAGAATGTCTTCACCTTCGGCCTGCAAGGCACCATCGACCCGCACGCACACCCCGATACATCGGACCGGATCCTGAAGGCCCGGGCGGTGCTGCGCGAGCGGCTTCAGGACCGGAAGTACAAGAGTCTGGTC
>JAUXFS010000200.1 GCA_030622775.1 Rhodospirillales bacterium
AGGCGGCGCACCACTTCGATACTCGCGAAAAATTCTTAGAAGAGGCGCGCCGCGTGCTGGTAGATGGGGGCAATCTTGTCATGTCCGATATTCGCACCAATCGGCGAAACAAGCATGCGCCGGTCGCCAACTTCACCGAGAACCTGGCCGAATACCGGAGCGTCTACCAAAGAGCCGGGTTCGACGACGTGAAAATAGTCGATGTGACCGAACAGGTTCGCGGCGGGCTTGCCGATCATTACATGGACTTCGCTCGCTTGAAGTTCAAAAACAATGAGATGGGTCCTCAAAAATTTGCAAAGATTCTGGATGTCTATCAACGGTTTCGGCCGACGTTCAAGAACGCCCAGAATTATCTGTTGGTAAGAGGTACGAAATAGCCGATCGGGGTGTCGTTTCGACGACCCCGACGCGAAATGCGTGCGATCTCGTAGCGCCGAAACCACGGCGCCGATGATGGAGGATGGGAAGCGGATGCAGGGGACGCAAGAAACCAACACAACCTATGCGGCGCACAGCCAGGAGTTGGTTCTGGTCGAAGCCAACAGGGCGTTTCTCGATCGTCAATCGTTGGGCCACGTTCGGTGCTTTCTCGACCTCGCCTGCGGCCCCGGCGTGATCGGCGAGATGCTCGTCGGGCTTTCTCCGGCCGCTCACCTTCACGGCATCGACAGCGATCCTGCCCATATCGAACTGGCAACCGAGCGTTTTCGAACACTCGGCTACGACGTTCGCAGCGGCCACGACCTGACGTCCGATGTCGTCAACGGCCGTCCCGTCGTCACCTTCGCGGTGGGCTCGGCGGACGATCTGCCGTTTCCGGAGGCCGTCTTCGACTGCGTGACCATCACCAACGCCATTCACCTTCTGCCCGACAAGGACCGACTGATCCAGGGCATCGCTCGCGTGCTGCGGCCCGGTGGTTTTCTGGGATTCAACTCGGCCTTCTACGCCGGCACGTTGGTGGAGGGCACCCACGCCTTCTATCACGAGTGGATCAAGTCGGCGACGATCCGCATCAACGAGATCGACGGCCGCCTCAAAGCCGAAGGCAAGCCGGGCATCAAGCGGGTTCGCGGCACCACCCGCAAGGCATTCCAGAATCCGTGGTTGAGCCGGGACGAGTGGATCGCGCTTTTGGAAAGGCACGGACTGGGCGCGATCGACGTTCATGAACGCGCCCTCGATCTGGACGGTTCGTTCTTCGCCAGCATCGGCGCCTACAGCGGACTCGCCGAAACGCTGTTGAGTGGGTACCCGATCGACGTGGCGTGCGAGGTTCTGCAGTCGACCGCCGAGCCCGCGCTGCGCACGGTGAACCGGACGACGGTGCCGCGGAATTGGCTTGAAGTCTGGGCCCGCAAAACCTGAAATGGCGATGAGGCCGGTTGCCGACACCGCGGGTGAGGGGCGTTGGTGGGCGCGGATCCATCGGTCAATCCCTTTTCGGCCGCCGCGATGGGATCGCTCTATCGTCTATCGACACGGGCATGCGCAGGAGAAACAACAATGACGAATCAGTCGGATATGCAATTGGAGGGGCAGGTCGCCATCGTCACCGGGGGCGGCAGCGGGATCGGTCGGGCGACCTGTCACGCACTCGCCCGCCACGGGGCGCACGTGGTCGTCGTCGATCTCGACCAGGGGCGCATTGACGACGTCGTCGCCGAGTTGCCGCAACCCGCCGTCAACGGCCGCCCCCACTTCGGCCTGGCTTGCAATGTCGGCAGCGAACGGGACATGCGGGAAATGGCCGAACGAACCCTCCAGCGCTTCGAGCGCATCGACATGCTGGTGACCTGTGCCGGCATCCTTCGCGGCAAAGGCAGCCCGCCCAAGCCGCTGGCGCAGATCTCGACGGACGAATGGGACCAGGTAATCGACACCAATCTCAAGGGCATGTTCCTAAGCAATCGCGCGGTCCTGCCGGCGATGATGAAGCAGAGGCAGGGCAACATCGTCAACGTTTCGTCGGTCTCGGGCAAGGAGGGGCGCGCCCACGACGCGCCCTATTGCGCGTCGAAATTCGGCGTCATCGGAATGTCGGAGTCTTTGGCAGAAGAAGTCCGCAACAACGGAATCCGCGTCCAGATCCTGTGCCCGGACGCGGTGGCCACACCGTTCTGGGAGCAGAACGCCCCGGTGCCGATGCCGACGAACGCCCTCGCCGCCGAGCGGGTCGCCGATCTCATCGTGTTCATGCTGGCGTTGCCGGAGGACACGATGCTCGTTTCTCCGGTGATTGCGCCGTTCCGCACGCGCAGGCGCGCGGCCGCCAAGACGTCGGCCGCGTAGCGGCTCTCGACCGAACCGGTCCGGCCGATGTCCGGCGCAGAGTCAGAACCGACGAACCAGCCAACCCGATCACGGCGGCGGCTGGCGACGCGGGTCGCGATCGTGACCGGCGGCAGCAGCGGCATTGGCCGCGCCACCTGTCTGGGACTGGCGCGTGAAGGCGCGAGCGTGGTCGTGGTCGGCACCGATCGGGAACGGATCAATCAGGTCGTCGCGGCCCTGGACCGCGGTTCGCCGAGAGGCGCAGACCATTTTGGGCTCGCGCTCGACGTCCGAAACGAGGCTCACATGGAAGAGATGGCGACTCGCACCGTCGACCGGTTCGGCCGCATCGACATCCTCGTCGCCTGCGCCGGCATTCTCCGGCCGCTCGGGACGCCGCCGAAGCCACTCGCCAGGGTTTCCGAAGGGGAGTGGGACGAGGTCATCGACATCAACCTCAAAGGGGCTTTCCTCGGCAATCGGGCGGTGCTGCCGACGATGCTGGGTCAAAAGCAGGGAGACATCGTCAACGTCTCCTCGGTATCGGGCCTCAAGGGCCGTGCCCACGACGCGCCCTACTGCGCCTCCAAGTTCGCCCTGATCGGCATGACCGAGTCCCTGGCGGCCGAGGTCGGAAGCCGGGGCATTCGCGTGCAGTCGGTGGTTCCGGGTGCGGTGGATACGCCGATCTGGCAACAGAACGCGCCGGTGCCGGTCCCGCGTGGCGCCCTGACGCCGGACCGGGTGGCGGACCTGATCGTCCATATGCTCACCGTTCCCGCGGACACCGTCCTGCAATCCCCCGTCGTCGTCCCGTTCCAAACCGGCTAATACCACCGTGCATTGATTGAGACTCATCTAGGGGATTCCCAAGCGTGCAAAAGTCTGAATCCATGGGGGGAATGGATTCGGAGGTTTGCGATGGGTAGAGCGATTGCGCTGCGGGAAGATTTTGATGGAGCGGCCTTGCGGCGGTTGGCCAAGGGGTCGAAGGATGCGGGGCAGAGCCGCCGGCTTGTTGCGCTGGCGGAGATTTACGATGGTGGCACGCGCACGGACGCGGCACGGCTCGGCGATGTCGGGCTTCAAGTCATCAGGGACTGGGTGTTGCATTTCAACGCCAAGGGAGCGAATGGCTTGATTGACAGCAAGGCACCGGGCAAGCCCTGCAAGCTCGACGAGGCTCAGCGTCAGGCGCTCTCGCGGATCGTCGAGGATGGGCCGATCCCGGCGATCGACGAGGTGGTGCGCTGGCGTCGGAAGGACCTGGCGCTTTGGATATTCGAGGAGTTTGGGATTTCGCTCGAGGAGTCTTCCGTGGGCCGTGAATTGCGGGCGCTGGGTTTTCGCAAGATTTCGGCGCGCCCGCGCCACGAGGGGCAGAACGAGTTCGCCATCGAGGATTTTAAAGAAAACTTTCCCGCCGAGCTGGCGAAGGTCCGCGCCGTCCTTCCGGCCGACACCGACGTAGAAATCTGGTGGCAGGATGAAGCCAGGGTCGGCCAAAAGACCAAGCTCACGCGGCGCTGGGCGGAACGCGGCAGCCGGCCCGCGGCGGCCAAGGACCAACGCACGAAGTCGGCCTATATCTTCGGCGCCATCTGTCCCGCGTGCGGCGTCGGCGCGGGCCTCGTCGTGCCCCGTTGCAACACCGACGCCATGCAATGGCATCTCGATGAAATCTCGTCCCAGGTGACGCCGGGCGCTCACGCCGTGCTCATCCTCGACAGGGCCGGATGGCACACCACCGCCAAGCTCAGCGTTCCGCCAAACATCACGCTCTTGCCCTTGCCGCCACGAGCCCCCGAGTTGAACCCCGTCGAAAACATTTGGCAGTTCATTCGCGACAATTGGCTGTCCAATCGAATTTTCAAATCCTACGACGAGATCGTTGCCCTGTGCTGCGACGCCTGGAACAAGCTCATTGAGCAACCCTGGAAAATCATGTCCATCGGGCAGAGAAAATGGGCAAATAGGTTCTGATCAATGCTCGCTGGTATATTACCACCGTGCATTGATATTGACCCATTGTGACGACCTTTCGAAGTTTCCGGCGAGGAGTAGGGCGCGCCGTGATGCGGGGCATCACAAGCGGCTCTCGACGAAGACCGGGGGTCTCGAAAGGTCGCCCTCCGGGTCGCGTTTCCCGCATCCTCGGGGCGTCGGAACCGCTTGACGATGCGGCCGGCATCGCCTGCGCGCGCATCGGGAGCTTACGCGGCGCCACTGGCGCCACGGTTTCCCGAAGCCCTGCCGAGGAAGCGTTCACGCTCGATCCGCATCGCCAGATCGAACAGCGAGGCGAAGACCACGCCCATATCCTCCGATCCATTGGCGATCAATTGTTCCATAAGTGTCTCAATGGCCGTATCCTGCTCGCTCCGCATGTTTGGTTCTCCATGTTGGATTGGTCTCTTTCATGGAATACCAAAAAAACGGACCGCCCCACCGAGGGGCATGCCCCTCGGTGGGGATCGAAGCGCAAACTCCAAGCGAATTTCCAGACATCAAGTTACACAAGCAAATACTGCGCGGCGACGCTATTCAGGACAGCAAAAACATTGCTTAGAGTTCATAATTCCCCGTGCTGACCCATAGCTCATTAGCGTCAGCTGCGGGAGGTAGAGGCGACGGAATCTGCTGGAAAGCTGACATGTTCAAAAGCAGAGTGCTTGGCCTCCGCCTGTGAAACGCTGATCTCGTTC
>JAUXFS010000262.1 GCA_030622775.1 Rhodospirillales bacterium
GCCCGCTATCCGCGTAACATTTTGAAAACAAGTGTTGTTTTAGAACGACAGGTCTCACGCGGCGGCGCCGGCGCGCCATGTCCCTGGATCAGGACTGATATGCGAAAGGGGATTGCCGCTCGGCCCAGGCTTTTTCCGCCACCGCCAGGTCATCGGGCCGGCCAACGGCGAAGAACGGATCGACCGGCGCGAAGAAGGACACTTCCGCCAATCGGTACCGCCGCACCCAGGCCTCGAGGGCGTCGGCGTCGCCGCCGGCCATCGCCCGCCGCAGCGAACGGCGGAGCCGCACCGGCCAAAGCCCGAACGTCGACCGGAGAAGCCCGTTCCAGGTCGCGCGGGCCATCTCGGCGCCTTCGTCACCGATCGCCCGGCCGAGACGCCCGACCAAATCGACCGGAACGAACGGAGCCTCGGCCGAGAACGTGGCGACCCAAGGGGCCTCGTTGACGTGGGCCGCCGCCCACGCGAACCCGGACAGGATCGCGCCACCGAGTCCCGGCTGTTCCTGGCACACCACCGGCAGGCCGGCGCCGGCGAACCGGGTCGGATCGCCCGTCGTGCTGATGATCAGCGACGACACCTGTTCCCGCGCCCGCCCGATCACATGGTCGAAGATCGGCCGCCCGGCCAGCGGCCACAGACATCGCTCACTCTCCGCCAGGATCACCCCGACCCACAGCCTCGGCACCGCGGAGGGCTCACCGCGGATGATACAGACCATCAGCCCCCGGCCTCGACAACGGCACCCGGGCCGGCCGTTCGCGCCATTTGCATAGCCCCTTCATCAATAGTCCCATTTCCAAATGACCCCCAATGAGCCTTCCCTGACGCCCTCTTCCTCGTCCTGTTCCGCCGTGACGCTGACACCCGGCGCGATCTCGATTTCGGTGGGTCCGTCTTCGGATTGCTCGTCCGCCCACCGGTCCGTGTCCAAGCGCCAGTCGCGATAACCGCCCGATCTTCTTTTTCTTTCTTCGGCAAGGATATCGACGCCAAGCAATGTTCGAGCCAAACCGAATACATCCTCCGACATGGTTTCACCGCGAGACAGGGCCGTGAGGGCGGCCGCCACGCGCAACGCCTGACCCGGAGAGAGACGGGCGACGCTCTTGCCGAACATGACGCGGGCGAGGATCTCACCCTCCGGCAATTCCGGCCGGGAGGTCAGCGTGACCAAAGGCGCCGACGCCGCGCCCGCCACGGTCATGACGGCGGTGAGGCCCTCGCTCTCATGGCTTGCCGCAAGATCGATCAACGGAAAGGATTCCCCGCCCCGTTCGAAAACCATCACGCCCTCGCGCACCGCGGACACCTTGCCGGCGAAGGAGATCTCCCCGCGCACCAGGTTCAGCACACCCCGCAACGCCGGCTTTGCCCAACCGCCGGCGACGGTCAGGTGACCCGACCATTCCGACTCGAGCCCGCGGCCACGCACGAAAACGCTGCCCGGCATGTCGATCGTCAGGTCGAGATCGCCGGTCCAACCGCCTTCCGCCGTCGTCTCATCGGTCGCCGATTCCGCGCCGCCGCCGGCGCCGATCTCTGCGACATCGAGGTCGACGACGGAGGGCGGCAACCGTTCGGCCAGCCGGAGTTCGACGTAGGTGGTTTCGAGGCGGCCCTCGATCCGGCCTCGACAGGGCGTACCCACATAGGCGACCGAACCGGTCGCCGTCACCGCAATATCGTCCCGCCGGCTCAGGATGAAGTTGGTGAAGTTCGCCACACCGTCGATTGCGATGCCCCCGCCGGCCTCGACAATGAGCGACCCATGACCGGCGACCGAGCCCGAGACACCATCGGTGCCGGCGAAGGTCAGCCGGATGACGTTGCCGTCGGCGACGACGTCGATGTTCAAGTTCTCGATCAAGGTTCCGCTCAGCAAGTGCTCATAGGTGCCCTCGACGAGCCTGGCGGAGCCGATGACCCCCGGCGCCGACGGCCTCCCCGCCGACCGAAGGTCCACTTCAAGGTCCACCGCGGCGCGCCCCCACAGGCGATGATCCGCGAACGGCGAGTTTCGGGACGATGGTTGCAGATCGCCCCGCCACTGCGCGGCCGGAGGCCGATCGTGATCGCCTTCGGGCAGGAACGACAGCAGCCGAAACAGATTGATCCCGCACGGATCGGCCGGCTCGGCATGCGCTGCAGGGGTGACGAATTCCGTCGCAGCGATGCTCACGGCGACCGCGAGAATCGTCGCGGCGATGCTCCCTCTTGCTCGTATCGCATTGTTCAGTTCTTTCATCTCAAAAGGCCTGACCGAAGCTGATGTAGAACTGATAGCGATCGTCCACGTCTTTCCGGCGGTTGATCGGGACCGCGAAATCGAGGCGCAGGGGTCCGATCAGCGTATGGTGCCGCAAACCAAGTCCGGCCGACCACCGAACCGTCCGATTGAAGTCGGGATAGACTTCCTCGAAGACGTTCCCGCCTTCGACGAACGGCACGACTTCGATGCTTCTCCAGGTGACCACTCGCAGCTCGGTGCCCACCTCGAACAGGGAACGCCCGCCAAGCGGTTCGTTTTTATCGTCGAGCGGTCCAATCCGCTGGAATTTGTAACCGCGAATGGAGCGATCGCCACCGGCATAGAATCGCTTGTTCGCCGGCAAATCGCCGCGGGACTCGCCGACGATCGATCCGACCTTTGCCCGCCCGGCGAGCACGAAACGCCGCTCGTCGTCGAGCGCGACAAAGCCGCTTCCACGGAGGGTGCTGGAGAGAAACAGCACCCCCTTGTCCACATGGCCGACAGAGGGCGTCGCCCCGATGCGCAATCGTACGCCCTCGGTCGGCCTGTGTCGGCTGTTGGTTCCATCGTAGTTCAAGGCCAGCGGCAAACCCGCGATCTTCGATGTCTCGGTCCCTTCCCGGTCCCTGAGTCTGGAGACCTCCAGCGAGACGTCCGCCGAACCGCGCCACCGGGAGGCGACCGGAAACCGCAGCCCCATGGCGGTCTCGCCGCCGAGTTCATCGAACGCTTTGCTGTCGATCCGGGTCAGAGTCAGGCTGTTGACCCAATCCTCACCGACGCGCCGAAGGTCGGGCCTGGTGAACACGGCTTCCGCCTGCTGCCTGATTTCACCGACTTCCAGGGAAATCTTGAGATCCTCGTTGCGTCCGCCGAGGTTCCTATGCTCCCAGAACACCTCGCCGGCGAACCCGTCGCCGGTGTTGTACTTGGCGCCGGCGCCGATCGACCTCGGCGGTGCTTCGAAGACGACAATGGTCACCGGCAACTCGCCCAGATCGTCGACCTCGCCCGCATGCTTGGTCACCACCGTCGCGAACAGCTCCGTTCTGAGCAGCCTCGCCTCCAACGTCCCGAGCTTTCGACCGTCGAACGGATCGCCTCGCGACCAGGGAACGAGAGTTCGGATGTAATCCTCCTCGACGCTCTCCAGCCCCTCGAACGTCACCGCGCCGAACAACGCCGGCGGACCGGGATCGACCCGAAGCCGGACCCTCAGCGCCCGCGCCCGGTGGTCGACCGTGACGTTCCGTTCGGCGACTCTCGCCAGCGGCCGCCCCTTTTGCCCCAGCTCCCCGAGGATCCGCTTCTCGATGGCGACGATGTTGGCGGCGCGCGCCCTCTTCCCAAGAAATTGCTCCGCCATCTCGAAAACCGGAAGGTCGGACGCCCGTCCCCCCGGGACGCCGGCGAGCTCGAGATCATACGACGCCAGCACGTAGGCCTCTCCGTGGGACACCGTAACCGCGGCGTTGAGGATACCGGCGCGCCGTTCGATGCAGTAGGTGAAGCCGCCGGCGTAGTATCCCTCGGATCGGAGGACCTTGTCGAAGCGCGGAAGATCGTCCCGAAGCCGCCGTTCGAGGCCGGCGACGGTGGCGGGCGGTCGATCCCGAAGCGCCACCAGTTGGGAGCTTTCCTTCAGCAGACGCTCGACCACCGGATCCGCGACGCCGAAAAAGTCCACCTCGTAGGCGCGAAACGCCGCCGGCTTTCCCGCTTCGGCCGCGCAATCACCGCCGCGCTCCGCCCTCGCGCCCACACCGAACCCCGTTGCCACGACAACGAGGATAGCGAGCAGCACGGGACAAAGCACGGGGCGGGTATCACCTCGCAAGGCACACAACAGGGCGCGACACTTCGCCGATCTCATACATAGCGTAATTCCGGTGGTCGCTCTCCTGGGCCTAAGATGCGGGGACATTAGGAATGCCCCGAAGGGCCACGGAAAGGAGAGCGACCATGGTTGAGTATGTCGGATTGGACGTATCGAAGGAAGCGACGGCTTATTGCGTGGGGTCGCGGAGGCAAGTCGGAGGCC
>JAUXFS010000086.1 GCA_030622775.1 Rhodospirillales bacterium
ATGATCGTCACCGACTCCGGGGGGATCCAGGAGGAGGCGCCCTCGCTCGGCAAGCCGGTGCTGGTGATGCGGGACGTCACCGAGCGGCCGGAGGCGGTCGAAGCGGGCACCGTCCGGCTGGTCGGCACCGATGTCGCGGTAATTCTGCGCGAGAGCGAGCGGCTTCTCGACGACGCCGTCGCCTATGCGGCGATGAGCCGCGCTCACAATCCCTATGGCGACGGCAAGGCCAGCGACCGGATTGTCGCATCCATCGCCGGCGGCGCAAATCCGACCGCTCCCGCAGGGTAGGCCCGTGGTTACTAGGCGCGGATGCGAAGAGGGGTTAATATCCCGGCGCTCCGCGGCCCGGCCCTAGCTTGGCATTCTCACAGAAAGGTTCAGAGGGGTATGATGTTAAAAAAGAACCCGAAGTTCGACCGCGTAAAGGGTCCCGTTGTGGTTGTGGTCATGGATGGAGTCGGCGTGAATGCCAGTGAAACGGGCAATGCCGTTTTTCATGCGAACACACCCGTTCTCGACAGGCTTCAGAAGAACTATGCCCATGTGACTTTGAAAGCCCACGGAAAGGCTGTCGGGATGCCCAGCGACGACGATATGGGCAACTCCGAGGTCGGTCACAACGCCCTCGGCTCGGGGCAGGTCTACAAACAGGGGGCGGCCCTGGTAAGCGAGGCGATCGCGTCCGGCGTGTTGTTCGAACAGGATGCGTGGAAGGAGATCATCGCGAACGCCAAGGCCCATGACTCCACTTTGCATTTTCTCGGGTTGTTTTCCGACGGTAACGTCCATTCCCACATCGATCACCTGAAGGCGATGATCCTGAAGGCCAAGGAAGAAAACCAACGAAGGGTGCGCGTTCACATTCTCCTCGACGGGCGAGACGTCCCCGAGACCTCGGCGCTCGACTATGTCGAGCCGTTCGAGGCTTTTCTCGCCGAGGCTCGTGACGACGACTTCGACGTTCGGATCGCCAGCGGCGGCGGACGGATGAACATCACCATGGACCGCTACGACGCCAACTGGAGCATGGTCGAGAAGGGCTGGCATACCCATGTCCTCGGCGAAGGTCCGACCTTCGAGTCCGCCGCCGAGGCGATCAAGGCCCTGCGCGCCGAGAACCCGGCCGTCATCGACCAGGATCTGCCGCCGTTCGTCATCGCCGAGGACGGCAAACCCGTGGGCACGATCGAGGATGACGACAGTGTCGTTTATTTCAACTTCAGGGGTGATCGCGCCATCGAGATCTCAAAGGCTTTCGAGGACGCGGATTTTACCACCTTCGATAGGGTTCGTTACCCGAAGGTGGTCTACGCGGGCATGCTGGAGTACGATGGCGACCTCCACATTCCGAACAGGTACCTCAATCCTCCGCCGGCGATTCGGAACACGCTCGGCGAGTATCTGACCGCCGAGGGCATAACCCAGCTGGCGATCGCCGAGACGCAGAAATACGGTCACGTTACCTATTTCTGGAACGGCAACCGCAGCGGCAAGTTCAGTGACGAACTGGAGGAGTACATCGAGATTCCCTCCGACGTGATCCCGTTCGAGCAACGGCCGTGGATGAAGTCGGCGGAGGTGACCGACGAGTTGATCCGTCAATTGCAGTCCGGCAAGTTTCGCTTCGCCCGGGTCAACTACGCCAACGGCGACATGGTCGGCCATACCGGAATCTACGACGCCACCCTCATCGCCGTGGAATCGGTCGATCTGGCCCTGAGCCGGCTGCTGCCGGTCATCGACGCTCTCGGCGGCGTCGCGCTGATCACCGCCGACCACGGCAACGCGGACGAGATGTTCGAGATCAACAAGAAGACCGGTCAGCCGAAAACCAAACCGGACGGCGCGATCAGCGCCAAGACCAGCCACACCCTACAGCCCGTTCCGCTGATCCTTTACGACAATCAGACCGATGGCGCCGTTTCCCTTCGTCTGGGCAACGATTACGGGCTAAGCAACATCGCCGCGACCGTGGCCAACCTGTTGGGCTTCGAGGCGGCCGAGATGTGGGACGAGAGCATGGTCGAGTTCAAGTAGCCGGGCGGATAGTGGCCCGTCCTTCCCTGCGCCGGCGGGGGCTGTCGTTGTTCTCGCCAACCGGTGTGTTGGCGGCGGTCTGCGTGCTGGCCGCCGCGGCGGCCATGGCCGCCGATCCCCAAGCGGCGGGCCGGAGATTGGAGGGTGTCGAGCGGGCCATCGACAAAGACCGCGAGGCTTACCGGCGCTTCGATGGCAAGGCGGCCGGCCTTGCGGAGGAGATCGACAGACTACGCCGCGAGAAGGTAGCCAGCGCGACGGCGATCCGTGCCGGCGAGGCGGAGATGTCCCGTCTGGAAGCTCGGCTCGCGCAGTTGACGCGGGAGGAAGCGCGGAAAGCGTCCGGACTTGCCGCCGGCCGGCGGCAGATGGCGGATGTGCTGTCGGCGCTGACGCGACTAGCCCGCCATCCCCCGGCGGCGATCATCGTCCAGCCGCTGAGCCCGGCGGATACGGTGCGGGGCGGTATCCTGCTGCGGACATCGGTCGGCGAAATCGAACGGCGCGCGGGCCGGCTGCGGGCGGAGTTGGAGGGGCTGGCGACAACGAGACACTCTATCGCCGATCGAAGCCTGGAGTTGGGAGCCACGGCCGCCGCGCTCGAGGCCGAACGTCTGCGGCTGAACGGATTGCTGGCCGGAACGACCGAACTGCACCGTCAGGCCGCGGCCGACAGCCGTGAGGCGGCCGCCCGTATCCGCCGACTATCGAGTGAGGCGAGAGACCTGCGGGAGCTGCTCGCGCGTCTTGGTCCGGCGACCGGCGACCGGTCGCGGCCGCCCGAGCAAGAAACGGCGGTGGCGTCGCTGCCCCGATTGGTTCTGACACCGCCACCGGAGAGCGGCCGTCCGATCGCCGCCGCCCGCGGTACGCTTCCGTTTCCCGTCGTCGGTCGTGTGGTTGGGCGATATGGGGAGGAGAGCGGCTCCGGCCTGATCAGCAAGGGAATCACCATCGAAACCCGGTCTGGCGCGCAAGTGGTTTCCCCTCATCAGGGCCGCGTCGCGTTCGCCGGCCCGTTTCGCGGTTATGGCCAACTCTTGATCATCGAGCACGGTGAGGCATATCATAGTCTAATGGCGGGATTCGACCGGATCGATACCGTCATCGGCCAGTTGGTCTTCGGCGGTGAGCCGGTGGGTGTGATGGGACACCCTGACGACGGCAAGCCGAGCCTGTATCTTGAACTTAGGCGGAACAACCGGCCGGTCGACCCCCTCCCGTGGTTTGCGGCAAGCGAAGCAAAGGTAAGTGGATGAACGTTCGAATCCTGCTGTTGGCCGCGGTGGCGGCATTCCTGATCTCTCCCGCGGCACGGGCGGCCGAGGAAAAGGCGGATCAGGCAGAGACCTACGAGTTGCTCAATTTGTTCGGCGACGTGTTCGAGCGGGTCCGCGCGGACTACGTGGAACAAACCAGCGATGAAGAACTGATCGAGGCGGCCGTCAACGGCATGCTGTCGTCTTTGGATCCTCACTCGGGGTATCTCAACGCCAAGAGGTACCAGGACATGAAGGTGCAGACCCACGGTTCGTTCGGGGGCCTCGGCATCGAGGTGACCATGGAGAACGGGCTGGTCAAGGTGGTGTCGCCCATCGACGATACGCCCGCGGCTCAGGCCGGTCTCGAGCCGGGCGACCTGATCACCCATCTCGACGGCGAGCAGGTGCTCGGGATGTCGTTGTCGCAGGCCGTCGACAAGATGCGCGGCGCGATCGGATCGGACCTTCTCCTGACGATCCGGAGGGCGGACAACAAGCCCTTCGACGTCACCATAACCCGCGCCGTCATCAAGATTCGCTCGGTGCGATCCCGGCTCGAAGGGAAGGTCGGTTACCTTCGCGTCAGCTCGTTCACCGAGCAAACCGACACGGGCGTCACCAAGGAGATGGAAAAGCTCAAGAAACAGTCGGGCGGCGAATTGCAGGGAATCGTGCTTGATCTGCGCAACAACCCGGGCGGCTTGCTGTCCCAGGCGGTCGCGGTTTCAGACGCGTTTCTCGAGCGGGGAGAGATCGTCTCGACCCGTGCGCGCAAGCCCGAGGATGCGCAGCGCTTCAATGCCCGTCCAGGCGACATCGCCGATGGCCTGCCGGTAGTGGTGTTGATCAACGCCGGTTCGGCGTCGGCGTCGGAAATCGTCGCGGGCGCCCTCCAGGATCACGACCGGGCGATCCTGCTCGGCACCAAATCTTTCGGCAAGGGCTCGGTACAGACGATAATCCCGGTCTCCAGCCATGGCGCGATGAGGCTGACGACGGCGCGCTACTATACGCCGTCGGGACGCTCGATTCAGGCGGTAGGGATCGAGCCGGATATCGTTGTCGAGCAGGCGCGCATCGAAACGATCGATCGGCCGAAACGGCGTCGTGAGGCCGATCTGCGGGGCGCACTCGAAAATGACAACGGTGAACAAGAGAAAAAACCGGGCGCTCGCAATGATGACCAAGTGTCGCGGGACGGCGGGGACGGCCAAAAGAAGGTCGTAGACTACCAACTCGTTCGGGCGCTGGATCTGGTCCGTGGGCTGTCGTTGTTCTCGGAAAGGATGGCGGCTTCGCGCAAGTAGAACGTTCCCTTTCGGCCCGTTGGTTCCGCGTGGGTCACGGTCTTGAAGCCGCCTGACAAAACGTCGGTTGCCCGAGCGGTCCGTTCGGGGGGCGGCAACCGCCGCATCGCGAGAGCGGCGGCGGCGTTCGTCGGTCTGGTGCTTGCCGCCAGTTTCGGTTGGTGGCTGTCCACCGGGAGTGAAAACCGAACGCCCGGCGTGGTCGTCGAGCTTGAGTTGCCGCCGAAAGGTGCGGCGGAAAAGGGTCGTCTCCTGACGCCGCCCGGGCGAGACGTTCAAGCGTCCACGGATCAAGCCGGGGGGCGCTTGCCCGATACTCTCCCCCCTGCCGATACCGGGTCCGCCGCGAGCCCCGCCCAAACATCGGCGACGGACCAGGCATCGGCGATGGCGACGACATCGGCGGCCCGTCCCGAATCGGTTCCCGGCGAGTTGCCGGATGAAGGGCCTGATCCCTCCCTCATCGAGCCTGGAGCGTCTGGCCCGCTGCCGAGGATCTCGGACGATGGGCGGGAGCCGTGGCGGGTGTATGCCCGAGCCTTCGACAGCCGCGACGCCCGCCCGCGTCTTGTCGTGATCGTCACCGGATTGGGCCTTGGACCGGTCGCCACCGAGGCCGCCATTCAGCGCCTTCCGGCGCCGGTGACCCTCGCATTCACTCCCTATGCGGAAGAAGGCGAGCACTGGGCGAGGATGGGGCGGCGCTTCGGCCACGAGATCTTGCTGTCGTTACCCCTGGAATCGACGGACTTTCCGTTCGACGATCCGGGGCCTTACGCCCTGCTCACTTCGTTGACGCAGGAGGAGAATCTCCTTCGCCTGGAGTTCCTGCTCAGCCGGTTTGCCGGCTACGTCGGCGTGGTCGGCGTCATGGGGTCGAAGTTCAACGCAAACGACGGCAGCGTTCGCCCGGTTCTGCAGGCGTTGCGGGACCGCGGATTGATGTATGTGGAGGGGACGGACTCCGGCAAAAGCGTCGCGCCGTCGGTGGCGACCGAAATAGGCTTGCCGCGGGCGATGGCCGATCTCTCTCTCGACGATGTTCCGTCGAAAGCGGCGATCGACGGGCAATTGGCCCTGCTGGAGGATATCGCCCGCGAACGGGCAGTGGCGGTGGCGCTCGCCCGGCCCTATCCGGTGACTCTCGATCGACTGACGGCCTGGGCGGCGACGCTGGACGAGAGGGATCTGGTCCTGGTCCCGGTTTCCGCCGTCGCCGACGCGCAGTTCCTGCCATGACAGCGAACAAGCCGGGAAAGCTTCCATATCGGACGGGGGTCGGAGCGGTGTTGTTCAACGATGACGGTCTGGTTCTCGTCGCCCGCCGGATCGATACCCCTGGCGACGCCTGGCAATTGCCTCAAGGGGGTGTCCACCGGGATGAGAAGCCGCGCAAGGCGATACTTCGCGAACTGGCCGAGGAGATCGGTACCGGCAACGCCGAGATCCTCGCCAAATCGTCCCGGTGGCTCCGCTACGACTTGCCAGAGCACCTCGTGGGGAGAGTTTGGGGCGGCAAGTATCGGGGTCAGAAGCAGCGCTGGTTCGCGCTTCGGTTCAACGGGACCGACGCCGACATCGACCTCGACGCCAGTGGTCATCCGGAGTTCGAGGCTTGGCGGTGGGTTTCCTTCGAACAACTGCCGGCGCTCGCCGTGCCGTTCAAGCGTCGGATCTATGAGCGCATTGTCGCCGAGTTCCGCCACTTGGCGAAAAATGATCGGGCGGCAAAGGGATAATACCAACGGTCATTGATAGGGACTCATTGTGATCGTGTTTCGCGCATCCTCGGGGCGTCGAAGCCGCTTGACGATGCGCCAGCATCGCCCGCGCGGCCCCTCCTGCCGAGGATGCGTGAAACACGATCACAATGAGTCCCTATCAATGACCGTTGGTATAATGGTTGGTATCGTTTGTAAAAAGGCAGCGCAACGATCGGTTCAAGCGTATAATCCGGTCCGGAGAGGAAAGAATGAGCGAGCGCACGAAGGACTTGGAGCGGCAGGTGCTGGAGCTTTCGCCGGCCGAGCGGCTTGAACTGGTCGACGAAGTTTTGGCGAGCCTGGATCGTCCGGACGATTTTGTGGACGCGCTTTGGGCTAAAGAAGCGGAGGATCGCCTTGCCGCTTATCGGCGAGGGGAGATCAAGACCGTGAGCCTGGATGAAGTTCTTGTGAAGTATCGCTCCCGGTGAGGGTGACGTTTCTCGAAGTTGCCGAACTCGAACTCGACGAGGCGGTTGCCTACTACCATGCGGAATCAAGCGGACTCGGTGACATCTTCCTTTCGGAAGTGATCAGCACCATCGAACGCATTCGACGCTACCCCGAAGGATGGCAATCGCTGGGGAGCAGATTGCGACGTTGCAGAACCCGGCGTTTCCCTTACGGACTGATCTATCAGATCGGCGAGGACGAAGTTCTGATCGTCGCCGTCGCCAATCTCCACCGTGAACCGATCTACTGGCGAGACCGCCTGTCACCCCTCTGATACCAACGGTCATTGATAGGGACTCATTGTGATCGTGTTTCACGCATCCTCGG
>JAUXFS010000313.1 GCA_030622775.1 Rhodospirillales bacterium
TCGAAACTATCGAGAAAACTCCTCACGGACCCCGTCACGCTATATAACTTTTTCTTCTCCGGACAGTGTGCTTTCGTCAACGACTATTTCGAAATCAACTTCTTCGTAGTTGGAATCATCCTCAGGGGATTTGGTTGCGCTGTTTAGAGCCGTCAGGAGGGAATCAATTTCTTTATAAAGATTTTTGAGCAAGTAGCTGAGTTTTTTATTTCCTTTTGGGGATTTTTCCTCGACGAGTTCGTAGGCGATTTTTATATTCTCGGCGAGGCGAAAAGCATCCCTAAGGGTTTCTGATGGTTCAAGGATTCGATCGGTCGTCATCGATGGCCCCCTCTAGCTGAGTCATGCAATTGTGAAAAATGAAACGCACAAGCCGATTTTCAACGCGCGGTCTCCCGCGCGTACCAAATGAAACATCAGAATGGTGAAAAAAACATTAAACAAACCCGTGGAAAATATTTATTTCCATGTGATTGCGGTCGTCACCGCTATTTGTTGAATAGTCATTGGCTGCTTAGGCGGTGCTGAAGTAAGCGTTGGGCTATCGTTTTGTCCCGCGTGGCATAGTCTGCGCCAGAGTCTTAGGCGGACACTCCCGGGTTGCTCTTCAAGAAGAGCTCGATGATAGCCGAAATGGTCAGCTTGGGAGAATAACAACCGTTTGTAGCCCGGATAGCAAGCACGTAACCGAGCTCGCTCGGATCAGTTTGAAAGGTACAGGGGGCGTGACGCCGCGGCCCATCGGGGATGAATCGCGGTGCCGCGGGAGCTTGCCGGCGCGTTTCTCAGGACGCGGGGACGAGTTCGCCTTCGAGGATGAAGCGGCGGTCGGTCTTGGTTACCGGCTTGATGTGCATGGTGCCGGCGCCCTTCATCCCGGCGAACGTCCCGGTGCCGCCGACGATCTCCCACACCCCGTTGTCGAGCAGCCGCGGCTTGCCGCCCTCGCCGGGGACGAACACGGCGCGGACCCGCCATTTGATGTAGGCGATGTCGCCCGACGGGGCGGTGATCTCCAGATACCCCCCCGGATGACCGCCGACGCCGCGGATGATGTCGTGCATGCCGTACTCGACCACCGCCCCGCCGGCCAGGGGGCCGCTGCCCTCCGCCTTGCCTTCGCGGCGGACGAGCAGGACGAAATGCTTGCTGCCGTCCTTGAAGTCGAGCTTGATCTGCTCCTTGGGCGACATCACCGCCTCGATCCTCATCGCGTCGGCAAACGCCTCGGCGCCGGTCCACGAAAGCCCGGCAACCAGGCCGACAACCAAAATCGGCATGAAACGCATCGACAACCTCCCTCAAGTAGGTGTTCGTTCACCCTCCCTTCGCCGGACGTCTCTGCCCGGTTCCGTAAAAGCGTAGCACGTGGGCGATGGGTGTGGGGATGACGGGTGCGTGAGGTCGCCGTGAGCAGATCCGCAAGCCGCCGAGGGCGTTACAGCCACCGCCGGACCCGGCGTTTGTAGTCCCGGTAGGCGTCGCCGAACTGCTCCTCCATGTGCCGTTCCTCGCGACGCACGAACCTCGAGAAGATGATCCAGTAGAAAAGAGGAAACACGACGAGGGGACCGAGCGTTCCGAGCAGCACCGACAGGCCGAACAGGGCCAGGAACATGCCCAGGTACATGGGGTTGCGGCTGTATCGGAAGGGGCCGTGGGCGACCACCACGCTCGACCGTTCGAACGGCTTGACCGTCGTTCCCACCCCGTCGAAGTGTTTCTTGGCGACGAACGCCAGCACGACGCCGGCGACGACCGGGGCGGCGCCGGCATAGGTCGCTGGCGGGGATAGCAGGCGGACACCGGGAAACCACCAATGGAGCGCGGCCATCGCGGCGCAAGCGGCGAAGAAGTAGATGGGCGGGTAGATCGTTCTCGGCTTCACCGTGGTCCTCCTGGAGCTGGGTTTCGCGGCGGTGCTTCAGGGTCCCCATGCCTGGGATCATCCGCCAACCGCGCGAAAAGGCGGATCGGGCGGTGCGCCGTCGACGGTTGACTCCGCCGGCGCAATCGTCAACACAGGGGCGCTATTTCCCCAACAGCCCTCAACAACACTCGGGACGCCATCAATGACCAAAGCCGTTCGTTTCGCAAGGATCTGCCTCGCGGTCGCGCTGTTCGCGGTGGTCACCGCCGCCGGCACCACCAGGAGCCAAGCGGCCGAGGACATCGTCGACACCCTGTTCGTGATGGGCGGGTTCAACACCTTGCTGAAGGGGCTGCAGGTGACCGGTCTGGAGCAGACGCTCAAGGGCCCCGGTCCGTTCACGGTGTTCGCGCCGACCGATGCGGCGTTCGTCGTCGTCGACGAGGACGGAAAGGGGCAACTCGACGCGATCTTCGCGCCGGAGAATCGGGCCAAGCTGGCGGCGCTCCTCGCCTACCACGTGGTGCCGGAGGAAATGACGCTGAAAGGCATCACCGCGGTTCCGACCGAGGTGATGACGCTCGAGGGCAGGCCGATCAAGGTGCTGCTGATCATCACCAGCATCTACGTGAACCACTACGCACGGGTTCAGCAGGCCGACATTCCGGCGAGCAACGGCATCATCCACGTGATCGACCGGGTGATCGTGCCGGAGTAGTATCGATGGTCCTCAATACTGACCGTCGTGGTGTCGGGGGAGGAATGCGATGGGCCTGAACAACTACCGGCTGGTCGTCGGCCGTGCCGTGGATCTCGCCGAGGACGACGACGAGAGCCCGCACCTGGAAATCCTGCTCGACGTCGACGGCGCCAAGTACCGGGTCGCCGTCAACGTGCGCTCGTCGCAGCATCCGCACCCGTTGCTGTACCAACGCCGGGATCCGTTCGTCCATGCCAGTACCGCGCGGCTGGCGGGGTTGCCGCCGGGCGTCGTCGATCTGCGGCGCGACCGGTCCGACCTGGTCCTCGACTACGTTCGCGGCGGCGTTGTGTCGCGCGCTGACATGAAGGCCGCACCCTACAAGAAGGACGGCCCCGACAACGATCTGCGCGACTATCTGCTGCCGTTGCTGGGGCGGGCGATGGACGACCCGACGGCGCGCGTGTTCGCGTTCGGCGAGACCTGGGGACCGGAGGCCGGGCAGCCGGACAAATATTTCGGCTTCGAGCCCGGCCGCGGCGTCCACGACATCCACATGAACCAGGGCAGCGCCGGCCGCCACAAGGGGACCAACGGGCCCGACCAGGACGGCGCGCTGTATGTCCATTTCGGCGGCGACGACCGGTGGATCGCCATCTTCCTGGCGTTCCAGAGCCAGAGCTGGGACACCGATCCGCTCACCGGACATCCGCTCGCCGATCGCCCGCCGCGCGACCCGATCGACCGCTCGCCCGATCTCGACGCGCCGATCGAGATCGTCGCCGCGCTGGTCAACCCGCCAAACCCGGAAGAGGGGCGCGAGACCGTCACCCTGCTCAACCGGACCGACGCCGACGTCGACTTGGCCGGCTGGGCGGTCGCCGACCGAATGGGGCGGCCCACGGCGCTCGACGGGATCGTCCTCGCGGCGGGCGAGACCGTGCGGGTAAGGCTCGACGCTTCGGCGACGCGGCTCGGCAACAAGCAAGGGGAGATCGTGTTGATCGACGGCGAGGGCGAGGTCGTCCACCGCGTCCGATACGCCAGGCGCGACCTCGGACCGGAGGGCTGGACGGTCGCGTTCTGAAGCGGTGGAACCGGGCTTCGATCATGGTCGCACGGGCGACCTCGGTCGGCTGTGTCTCGGGATCGAGGCCGGCTTTGGCTTCCTCGACATACGTCAGAGCGCGGGCGTCGCCGATCAGCACATAGGACTCGCCGATCTTGCACTTGAGGGGTATCGCTACCGCAGAGTCGTCGATGGCGGCCAGGGCCCGCTCGTAGGCGCCGGCGGCGTTCAAGGGCTCGCCCTTGAGGCTGAAGACCGCCCATGGCAATGTCGA
>JAUXFS010000409.1 GCA_030622775.1 Rhodospirillales bacterium
ATCCCGACCTCGGACTCCGTTTCGAATGGCCGCTCCGCCGGCGCTGGGTGAGACCGAGACCGAGGAACCACCAGGGAAAGAATCCTTCGAACAAGGTCCCCAAACCCTGAGTTCGCGGTCATTACCGCGCGAAAGCCGAACCGCAAATAATTTGTTGCGTTGCAGCATAGTAACGATCCCGGAGAATCTTGAAAAAATGCTTTGTCAAAGATAGTTGTTCCGTAGTTAAGTGGAAGGGTTCGAAAATTCGGTATCCGCTCAATGACATAGGAGAGCGAAACCGGTGTCGGGCGCGGGAGATAAGGGCCAAATAGAAGGATTAAAAAGGGTAGGGCCGCGACGATGCTTCATCTGCCAAGCAGCGGATACAAGGTCTACGAGGTGTCCGTATACAACAAGGACGTGCGGTCGTTGGTGAAGCAAAATCAGCGGCACTGTTACTTCGATGATCAATGGGCCGATGTCCAGGTTCGCGATGTCGTTGCCCGCAACGAGTCGGAAGCACGGACGCTGATCGCCGAGCGGTTCCCGGCGGAGGACGGGTTCGTCGTCGAAGACGTGTGCCAATGCCGGTTCTGATATCAACGCACGTTGCCTATGAGGCGTCCGTGTCCGCTATGGTGACCCGCGAAGCCTTCTGACCTCCAGCTCGCGCAGTTCTCCCCGTCGGATCTTGCCGGTCGCGGTCATCGGCACGCTTTCGACGAACTCGATCAACCGCGGGTATTCGTGAGGCGAGAGGCGGGTCTTGACGAACGTCCGAATGTCCTCTTCCAACGCCGCGTCGGCGCGAAGGCCCGCGCGGAGGACGACGAACGCCTTGACCGATTCCGTTCGGAACTCGTCCGGCACGCCGATCACCGCGGCCAGCGACACCGCCGGGTGCTTGCCCAGGCAGTCCTCGATCTCGCCGGGCCCGATGCGGTAGCCGGCGGAGGTGATCACGTCGTCGTCTCGACCGATAAACCACAGATATCCGTCGTCATCCTTGCGACCCAGATCGCCCATCACCAGCCAGTCGCCGATGAACTTGGCCTGGGTCGCCTCGGGTTGACGCCAGTACTCGAGCATCATCACCGGATCGGGCCGATGGACGGCGATCTTGCCGACGGTCTCCACCGGTAAGACCGCGCCGTCGTCGTCGATGATCTCGACGGTGTGGCCGGGCACCGGACGGCCCATGGATCCGGGCTTGACCCCCATGATTTGGGCGCAGTTGGCGACCACCAGGTTGCACTCGGTCTGGCCGTAGTATTCGTTGGGCGTGAGGCCCAGCTCCGCCCGGCACCAGTCGAGCAGTTCGACTCCCATCGGCTCGCCGGCGCAGGTCAGGGTGCGCAGGGTAACGCCGAACCGTTCGCGGGGAGCCTCCACCTGACGGATCATCCTGAGCGCCGTCGGCGGCATGAACGTGTTCCTGACGCCGTGGCGAGCCATCAGCGCCAGCGCCTTCTCCGGATCGAACTTCCGCGCGCGCTGGGCGAGAACGGGGACGCCGTGGTGCCAGGAGCTCATCAGCACGTTCATCAGCCCGCCGATCCACGCCCATTCCGCCGGGGTCCACATCAGGTCGCCGGGCTGGGGAAGGAACTCGTTGAAGAACTCGACCGCCGGCAGGTGGCCGAGCAGCGCCCGATGGGCGTGCAACGCGCCCTTCGGATTGCCGGTTGTCCCCGACGTGTAGATGATCAGCCCGGGATCCTCGGCGCGGGTCGCCACCGGGGTGAAGGCGTCCGAGGCGCGCTCGACCGCCGACCAGAAATCGAGCATGCCCAGGCCATCGCGGCCGGCGCCGACCACCAGCAGCAGCTTCAGGTTCGGCAACCGGTCCCGTATCGCCTCCAACTTGCCCAGGTTGGCGGTGTCGGTGACGACGACCCGGGCCTGGCTGTCGGCGATACGAAACTCGAGCGCGTCCTCGCCGAACAGGGTGAACAGCGGGATCGAGATGCAGCCGGCTTTCCAGGCGGCCACGTGCGCCATCGCCACCTCCACCGATTGCGACAACAGAATGCCGATGCGCTCGCCCTTGCCGACACCGCTGGCGCCAAGCACATTGGCCAGCCGATTGGACAATCGCTTGAGGTCGCCGAAACTGTAGCGGGTGACTGCGCCGTCCTCGTCGTCGACGATCAGTCCGACGGCATCCGGCCGGGCATCGGCGTTCTTGTCGCATACGTCGACGCCCATATTGTAGAATTCCGGCACGCGCCATTGCATCAGCCGATAGACGTCGTCGTAGGTGTCGGCGGGTGTCAGCATCGCGGTTGTTCCTCCACTGTCCCCTTCGTTTCGATATAGTGTGGCAGATTCGTCGTCCGAAACACCAGTCGTAAAGGGTATCCCAGATGTTCGTTCCCGATCTTCTGAAAGGCAAACGGATCTTGATCACCGGCGGCGGGTCGGGGCTCGGCAAGAGCATGGCCCGGCGTATCATGGAGCTTGGCGGCGAACCGGTGATCTGCGGCCGGCGCGAGGGTGTCCTCGAGGAGACGGCGGCGGAACTGTCGGACGCCACCGGCGGCACGATCACCTGGAAGCCCCTCGACATCCGCGACGCGGAAGCGGTGGACGCGACCGTCGGGGCGATCTGGGAGGAGGGGCCCGTCGACGCGCTGATCAACAACGCCGCCGGCAACTTCCTCGCCCGCACCGAGACGCTGTCGTATCGCGCTCTCGACGCGGTGATCGGCATCGTGCTGCACGGTACCGCTTATATGACCCTGGCCTGCGGGCAGCGCTGGATCAAGGACAAGAGGCCGGGGAACGTCCTTTCGATCGTCACCACCTACGCGTGGACCGGTTCGGCCTACGTGGTGCCGTCGGCGATGGGCAAGGCCGGGGCGCTGGCGATGACCCGCAGCCTGGCGGTGGAGTGGGGACCCAAGGGCATCCGCCTCAACGCCATCGCGCCGGGTCCGTTTCCCACCAAGGGGGCGTGGGAACGGCTGGTGCCGCGGGACGACCTCGCCGATGTCTGGGAAACCCGCAATCCATTGGGGCGCACCGGCGAGCACCACGAGTTGACCAATCTGGTCGCCTACCTGCTCGCCGACCAGTCGGCCTACATCAACGGCGAGGTCGTAACCATCGACGGCGGCGAGTGGCTCGCCGGCGCCGGCCAGTTCAACTTCGCCGGCATGCTGACCGACGAGGACTGGGACGAAATCACCCCGAAGAAGCGATGAAGGCTTCGCAGCGGATCGGAGACGCCCCATGGACAAGGC
>JAUXFS010000189.1 GCA_030622775.1 Rhodospirillales bacterium
CAACGTGGTCGAGTACCAGAGGTTCTCGGTTCGCAACTACAAGACCTGGGTCTCGACCCTCGATATGACCCAACGGTTCTAGGAGGCGGTAGCATGCTAGAAGTGATCAAACCCGGTCTTGAAACCTGCGTGCAGGACTACCCAGGCCGCATCGGCTACTGGAATCAGGGCTTTCCGCCTTCGGGTCCGATGGACAGCTGGTCGTTCAGGCTCGCCAATCTGCTTGTCGGCAACGAGCCCGGCGCGGCCGCTCTCGAGGGCCAGTTCGTCGGCCCGACGCTGAAGTTCCAGAGGGATGGAGTGATCGCCGTTTGCGGCGCCCCGATGAACCCGAAACTGGATGGCGAGCCGATGGCGATGTGGGAGAGCGTCGCCGTGAAGGCGGGACAGACCCTGGAGATGTCCTTCGCCACCACCGGCGCCAGGAGCTACGTCGCCGTCGCCGGCGGCATCGACACGCTACCGTGGCTCGGCTCGCGCTCGACCTTCGACAAGGCCGGCGTCGGCGGCATGGAGGGCCATCGCATCAAAGTGGGCCAGGTGGTTCCGGTGGGCGAAGGCGCCGGCGTGGCCGGCCGCAAGGTCAAGGAGGATTGCCGACCGACGATTCCGGCCGACAAGGTCTGGACCATCGAGGTGGTCGCCGGCCCCAACGACGACTGGATCGACGCGGCGGGCCACCAGCGCTTTCTGGGCACCGACTGGAAGCTCTCGTCGAAGAGCGACCGGACCGGGTTCCGCCTGGAAGGGCCGGAGTGGACGTTCACCGAAAAGGCCACCAACAAGGCGCCGGAGCACGGCTCCGAGCCGTCGAACATCATCGACCAGGGCTACCCGGTCGGCGCCATCAACCTCAGCGGCCAGACGCCGATCATTCTGGTCAACGACGGTCCGAGCATGGGGGGGTTCATCAACCCGTACACGGTTCCTTCGGCGACCTTCTGGAAGCTGGGCCAGTCACGACCGGGCGACATCTATCGCTTCAAATCGGTCGGTGTCGAGGAAGCCCAGGAAATGGCCCGAAACCTGAAGAAAATTTGCGGCGCGTCGAGCATCGCGTGAGCTCAAGGGGATATCGAAATGGCAGAACAAGTGATGACCACGGTTCCGGGTAACGTCTGGAAAGTGCTGGTGAAGGAAGGCGACACGGTCAAGGCGGGCGACATCCTGTTCATTCTCGAGGTGATGAAGACCGAGGTCGAGCATGAAGCGGCCTCGGGCGGCACCGTGAAGGCCGTCCACATTACCGAGGGCCAGGAAGCCGTCGACGCCGGGACGGTCGCGGTCGAGATCGAGTAGTCGTCGCGAAGGCGTCGGCAAATTCCCGGAACGCGAAAACCTCTCGATGAGCGGGATCTGAAATGGTGACCAATGCCGAATTGCTGGCCCTTCGCGCCGCGAACCTGCCGCGTGGCATCGCGACGGCGTGTGGTTTTTTCGCCGACCGGGCCGAGAACGCCGAGATCTGGGACGTCGAGGGCAACCGTTACGTGGACTTCGCCGGCGGAATAGCCGTCCTCAACACTGGCCACCGTCACCCCAGGATCATCGCCGCGGTCGAGGAGCAGCTCAAACGCTACACCCACACCGCTTTTCAGGTGGTCCCCTATGAGCCCTACATCGCCCTGGCCCAGCGGCTCAATGCCCTGGCTCCGTGCGGCGCCCCGGCGAAGACGATCCTGATGTCGACCGGCGCGGAGGCGGTGGAAAACGCCATCAAGATCGCCCGCGCCTACACCGGGCGGCCGGGGGTGATCTCGTTCTCCGGCGGTTTCCATGGGCGAACGCTGCTGACGATGGGGCTGACCGGCAAGGTCGTACCCTACAAGGCCGGTTTCGGTCCGTTCCCGGGCGATATCTATCACGCGCCGTTTCCGATCGAGTATCACGGCGTTTCCGCCGACGACTCGCTGAAGGCGTTGGACCGGATCTTCAAGGCCGATATCGAGCCGGCGCGGGTCGCGGCGATCATCATCGAGCCGGTCCAGGGTGAGGGCGGCTTCTACGTGGCGCCGTTCGAATTCCTCCGGCGGCTTCGCGAGATCTGCGATCAACACGGCATCGTGTTGGTCGCCGACGAGATCCAGACCGGGTTCGCCAGGACCGGAAAGATGTTCGCCATCGAGCACAGCGGTGTCGCTCCGGACCTGATCACGGTCGCCAAGAGCATGGCCGGCGGCTTCCCCCTCTCCGGGGTGATTGGCCGCCAAGAGGTGATGGACGCGCCCGGGCCGGGCGGACTGGGCGGCACCTACAGCGGCAACCCGGTGGGATGCGCGGCCGCGCTGGCGGTGCTCGACGTGATCGAGGACGAAGGACTGCTGCGGCGCAGCCTCGACCTCGGCGAACGGCTGCGCCGGCGCATCGAAACCATCGCACGGCGCAACGATGTCCCGCCGATCGGCGATATCCGCGGCCTCGGCGGCATGGTGGCGTTCGAACTGGTCAAGGACCGCGCGACGCGGGAACCGGACCCGGACGCGGCCAAGGCGCTGACCGCGACGGCCCAGGACAATGGGCTGGTTCTATTGTCTTGCGGCATTTACGCCAACGCCATTCGCATCCTGGTGCCATTGACCGCGTCCGATACGATCGTCGACGAAGGATTGGACATCCTGGAAAGGTCCCTCGTCCGTTTGGGGCCGCCGAAAATTGCATAGCCGAGAGGGTTCCATGGCACAAGCGGAGGCGACGGTTCTGATCGACAACGAGAGTGTGCGGGTGACCCGGTACCAGTTGCCGCCGGGGACGGCGGTGGGTTTTCACCGGCACGACTTTGACTACGTCATCGTTCCGCTATCGACGGCCCGGATCGAGTTGCTCGATTCGAACGAGCAGACTTCCTATGCAATGCTGGAAACGGGCATCCCGTATTTCCGCAACGCCGGCGTCGAACACGACGTTCGCAATCCCGACGATTTCGAGCTGGCGTTTGTCGAGATAGAGCTTCTGGACCATCCCGGCTAGGTGAGGCCGGCATCTTCGGAAACCGCGAGTGCGAGGCCGGTCCAATCGATCTCCGCCCGCCCTTTGGCGACCGACGTGATGAAGCGGTTGTATAGCAGGTCTGCCAGAGGCATCGGCATCGTGCCGGCAGCTGCCGATTTCAACACGAGATCGAGGTCTTTGAGCCCGAGAGACAATTTGAACCGAGCCGGCTCGTGGTGGTTTTCGGCTATTGCCTTTCCATAGTTCTGATAAATCGGACAGGGAAACAAGGTTCTAGAAAACAGTTCAGCGATTTCACGACGGTCGATACCGTGTTTCTCTGCTAGCGTGAACGCTTCGGCCATGGCTTCCATTGCGGATGCGATCAGGAAGTTGCCGACGAGCTTGACGACGTTGGCCTTCTCCGGCTTCTCGCCGAAGTCGAAGCTTCCCTGACCAAGGACGTCGAACACCGTTTCGACCCTCTGCTTCGCCTGTTCGGGTCCGGCCACAACAATCCACAGCTTTCCGGCTTTGGCTGCTTCTGGCCTGCCGAACACCGGTGCCGCGACGTAGCATGCGCCGACCATGTCGTGTGCCTCCGCCAGGCGGGCAGCAGCCGCAGGCGAAATAGTGCTCATCGAGACATGCACGCCATCCGCACCCAGCCGGGACAAGATCCCGTTTTCGCCCAGCGTGGTGTCCTCTACGGCCGTGTCATCGGCGAGCATGCTGATCACGATCCCCCCAGGCTCCGCTATCGCCGCGGGTTCTGGCACCGGTGTCGCGCCGCGGTCGCTCAAGACCACGCACTTCTCTGGGGAACGATTCCAGACGCGCACCTTATAACCGTCGTCGACAAGTTTGAGCGCCATGGGCAAGCCCATGTTACCCAGCCCGGCGAAACCGATTGTCTTGTTCATCCGGCGCCTCCTGCAAGCCGTTGGATACCTCATCCATCATGCCATTCACCACACTCACGAAAAAGAGCGTCGCAGGAGACACGGCAAAGTTCTGGCGCTTTTCCGAGTTAATCCGTTGCTGTCTTCTTGTGCGATGAGGCTTTTTCGGTTGTTGCGACCTCGAAAATCCATTGCGTGAGGGTTTCGCCGGTCACAAGAGCAAGGTTCAGACCTGAGACTTTCAAGCTCTGAAAAGGTTTGCGCTGATGACTGCACCTACCGGAGATAGTCTCGATCACCCACGTCGGTTTCTTGATACCAGACCGCGACTTGGCGTCGCGATAACCGGCAAGACCGCTAATGGGATCACGACCCACCGTGCCCACTCCTCATTCAAGTTTCCGCTATCCTATCGAGAAGCTGCCGTCGGGCAAGCGTGCCGTGCAGCAGTCAGCCAAGTCCGCCCTTGGCTAATTTTCCCCGTTCGAACGAACCCGCAAGTTGGCCCGCTGAACTACCCCAACCGGACACTGCTGTCCCTTCGATCTATGAGGGCCAGACAGCGTCGCGCTGCCTCTCATCGGCCGCAAAGCCTCTCGGTAGATCCAGCTCCAATGTCACCACCCGACCAGCGGCCTCCCTGAATTCCTTGGGATCGATGTCACCCGCGACGATCTGCTCCTCGAGGGTGGCGAACATGGGTGTTGGGTTCTAAAATCCGAAGGCAGGACAATTGCCCGCGGTCAGAGAATCGGAGAGGTTTCATGCTGCCATTGCGCAAATTGAGGGTCTCACGAGGGAACGCACTCGCGTGGTCAAAAAACCCAAAGCTGCCGGAGGAACTGAGGCAGAAGGCGCACGAAGTGGTCGAGAAAATCGACAGGGCAATCGAGGCCCATAAGGTGATGATGCGCAATGATCTAAAGAGCGCGCAGGCAATATTGAGCGGGGAGATTAAGCCCTGACTCCCGAGCCTCGGCGAGTAGGTTAGCGGGGAAGCGGGAGACAACTAGAAAGCCGCTCTTTGGCTGATGTTCCGAGGACTTACGATAGTTGGGATGATCTGAGAGGGCTTCTTGAAGCTGAATACCCGAGTTCTACAGCGCAGGTTGGCGGACAAGACCGAGGCACTTCTGGCCGACGACCCGGATCGCGACCGGAGCATGAAGGAACTCGAGGAGAGGTTCCAGAGCAACGGGCTCCTGGAAGATCCGAGTCTGTTGAGGCGGGATAACCCGACCGTGTTCGTCCAAGATCTGATCA
>JAUXFS010000442.1 GCA_030622775.1 Rhodospirillales bacterium
ACGCGGGCGTAGTAGAAGGCGCTCTCTTCGGGGTCGAAGTCGGGGTCGGTCCAGACGGTGCCGAGCTCGGAGGCTCCGATGGTGTTGCTCCAGTTGGCCGCAGCGATGTCCACTGTGTTTCCGACCGGCGGCAGCACGCCGTTGGCGTCCATCTCGCGCCCGGTAGACCAGGCAACGTCATAGACTTTCTCGTGCGTGTCGCCCTTGGCGTCCAGCCAGCCCTTGACGATCTGGATGCGGTCCAGGTTGGCGCCGATCACATCGCGCAGCGCGTAGACCATGAAGGTGGGCGCGCCGCCTGTGTCGTTGGCACGGAGATCGCCGCCCATCGGCACGCCCTTCTCATAGCCCCGGAAGGCGGGCTGGCGGCTGTTCATGTCCTCCGCTGTGTAGTTCCAGCCACCGAAGAAACGCACCAAAATGCGCGGGCCGGTGGTGCCGTAGACTTCCTTTCGTTCCATCGCGTCCCAGATCGACGCGCGGGTGTTCTCCTGCGCCCAGACGGCGGTATAGCCGGAGGATACGAGTTCGTAGCCATTAAAGCTGCCGTTCTCGGTACTCATGAAAGGGTGTTGAATACGCTTCGGCGAGGGTTCAGCGTTGGTAGCCTTGCCAAAGAAATTTTCTTCCTCGACAGCGGCGAGCGCGGTGTGGCTATCGGTCGAGCCGATCAGGCCGAATTTGTAGGGGTTGGTGCCCAACTGCTTCTCCAGCAGAAGTCCATTCTTCAGCGCCTCGCGGGCGTATTCGTATTGCAGCATGTCCTCGGTCTTGGCCTCGGAAAGATCGAGGTTGCCGGCGTCCCAGGTTTCGTAGTCGGCAAATGCGTCGTCAGGCGACAGGAAGGGATGGGCCTCGCCATCGCCCTTGATCTGGGTGATCTCGTACATCGGCTCCCAACGGGCCCGCGACTCGACGTAGTGCCGGTCGAGTTTGCGGCCGGTGTACTGGGCGTCGACCGGGAACATGATGCCGTTCGACAAATTTCCGTTGTGGGCGAGCGCAAGCGCAGAACCGCCGGTCTTGGCCTCGTAGTTCTCGAGGTACTTGTAAAGCTCGAGTGGATCGGTCGAGCCCATCGGCGCCTGAGTGGTGTAGGGCACGACCTGGCCGGCCTTCTCGGCGCCTTCGCGGAAGATCACGTTGCGGTGCAGGTTGGCACCGGCGACGAGCGAGGTCCACTCGAAGCCGATCAGCGCCGTGAAGCGGCCGGGGTCATTGTATCGCTCGGCCGCATCGACCACCTTCTCCCAGATCGATTCGTATGTTCTCCCGCCTGGCGAGTACTCGGCCATCATCTCTGGGTCAATCTCGCCTTGCGAAAACGTTCCGATCAAATCCAGCGCTGCCGCAACCGAGGCCTCGCCACCGGCCATCAGACCGTCATACCAGGGCTTGGCCTGGTCGAATTTTAGGATGTCGGGGTCCCCTGCCGCAAGATCATTAAAAAAGCCCATGGCATCGGAATGGTCGGCGATCACCAGCCAGTCGAGCGGGCGGCCGAGCTTGGCCGGCTGACCGCTTGACGCCATCACCTGTTCGCCGCGGGCGAAGCGGTAGGCCTCGTCGAGGCCGAGGCGACAGCCGAACAGACCGGCATCCACCGAGAGGCCGGTGTGCAGGTGGGTGTCGCCCCAGAACACCCGGCCGGCCGGGAAACTACGCTGGGCATAGGGCGAATAGGCCTTGCCGGGATAGAGGTCCGACAGTGATTCTTTTGCCGGAGCGATCTGCGCGAACCCGGTCGTCGCCGAGCCGACAAGCAGGATCGTACACAGAAGACCGAAGAGTAAGACGGGAAAGAAACGGGAGGGGCGGGCCGTGACCATGTGCGTAGGGAACATCAGAGATCTCCTTTAAAAAATCAGGCTTGGTTTTACGGAGCGGTAACGGGAGCTATTGTAGAACACCTCTATCCTTCGCGTTGATGCAATGTTGTGAATGGTGAACGTAGCACCTATCAGAAGAATGAGTTGCTTTTGACGGAGATATCGCTATATCTACAGTGACGAGTTGGACTATTAGGGGGGAACCGATGTCAAAGAAAATCCTGGTAGCTACAGAGAAACCGTTTTCACCGGCGGCCGTCGAACAGCTCGTAGAGGTGTTCAAAGCGGCAGACTTCGACGTCCAGCTACTCGAAAGCTATACGGACAAAGCGGATCTGCTCGCGGCGGTCGTCGACGCGGATGCGATGATCATCCGCAGTGACAAGATCACCGCCGAAGTCCTGGATGCCGCCAAACAGTTGAAGATCGTCGTCCGCGCAGGCGCCGGTTACGACAACATCGACTGCGCCAAGGCCGCCGAGAAGAACGTGGTCGCCATGAACACCCCCGGGCAGAACTCCAACGCCGTCGCGGAGCTGGTCTTCGGGATGATGATCATGAACGCCCGCAACATCTACAATGGCATACCGGGCACCGAGATCCGTGGCAAGAAGATCGGAATCCATGCGTATGGCAACGTCGGCCTTTACGTCGCGAAAGCGGCTCACGGTTTCGGTATGGAGGTATTCGCCTTCGATCCCTTTGTCGACGACGAGGCCATCAAGAAGGACGGCGTGACGCCGGTCGGCTCCGTCGAAGAGCTCTACGAGACCTGCCAATACGTCTCACTCCACATCCCCGAAACCCCTCAGACAATGAAATCCATCAACTTCGAGCTGCTCTCGAAAATGCCCAAGGGTGGAACGCTGATCAACACCGCCCGCCTCGGTGTCATCGACGAAGAGGGCCTCATGAAGATGTTCGCCGAGCGCCCCGATTTCGTTTACCTCTCGGACATCTCCCCGACCTGCAAGGACGACATCGTGGCTCAGAACGAAGATGGCCGCTACTTCTTCACACCGAAAAAGATGGGCGCCCAGACCGCTGAAGCCAACATCAACGCAGGCGTGGCCGCCGCCAACCAGATCGTCAAATTCTTCGAAGATGGAGACGTCACTTTCAAAGTCAACTGAGCCGAAAAGCTCCTGAGCCTTTGTTGCAGGGGCCGTATTAGAAACTTGGGAAGTTCAATCTTGGAGTGTTGCGACGCACACTTCCTACTTGGCGCCGTTACCG
>JAUXFS010000164.1 GCA_030622775.1 Rhodospirillales bacterium
CGATCTCGCTGCCACGAGTAGCGGCAAAACCTACAAAGTAACGGTAACCAATCTAACCCGCGGCCAGTCTTTTACGCCCATTCTGGTCGCAAGCCATCGTTTCGCTCCGAGCTTGCTGTTCGTGCCCGGAGAACCCGCAAGTCCCGAATTGGCGATGCTTGCCGAAGGGGGAGAGACGGGACCTCTCGAAACAGCCCTGTCGGGAAATCCGAGAGTCAACGACACGGCTACCTCCGCCGGCCTGTTGGATCCGGGCGAGACGACAACGATAGAGGTGCAGGGGCAAATGGGCGTAGGCCGCATCTCGCTCGCGGCCATGTTGATCCCCACCAACGACGCTTTTTTCGCGGCCCAAAATGTGCGGCTTCCCCGCGGCAACGAGAGAATAACGATCTTCGTGCCGGCCTATGACGCCGGAAGTGAACCGAACGACGAGGACTGCGACAACATTCCGGGACCTGTCTGTATGGGTGAAGGCGTGTCGCCGGGTGTCGACGGCGAGGGCTACGTGCACGTTCATGCAGGTATCCACGGCATCGCCGATCTCGCCGCCGACGCTTACGACTGGCGCAATCCCGTAGCCAGTATCTCGATCAAGGTGGCGCAGTAGCTCGACAGGGCTGCCGCCCGACTCGTCGCTCCGCACGTGCTGCGTTGCCGCAGCGCGCGCGGAGCATATCGAGTTCCCCAAGAGAGCGATCAAATCGAACCTGCCGCCGCCGACCCGATCGTCGACGAGCCGCGAGCGTTGCGTCCACTTTGCTGCGGTCGGGAGTTGGGTCCCCTTCGACCCCGTCGTTTCTTTCGCCTTTACGGCACCGCCCTAACGCACCAGCAGTACCGAGCAGTCGACGCGTTCCAGGAGGCGGCGGCCGGGCTCTTTCTCCTTCAAGACCAGATCGGCACCGAGCACCATCAGCGAAGCTCCCTCCCTCTCCGCGATCCGGCAGAGATCATCGAGACCGGCTTTGGGCATGTGAACAACTTTCTCGGTCGGCCCCACGTCCACCAGCGCCGCCACTACCTCTCGTTGCCATGTTTCAGCCTGGTCGAGACGCCCCGTTAACAATGCGACTTCGATCACGCCACCATCCAGGTCGGCGATCTCGGCCGCTGCCGCCAGAGCCCGTAGAGCTTCATCGCTTCCGTCATATGCGACGAGAACCGGCCCGCCGATAGCACCTCCGGGGCGGAGGAGAAGGACCGAGTGCGCGGCCGCTTCCGTCACGGCCTGCGCCGTGGCGACAGGCGGCATCCGCGTCGTCGGCCATGGCCTCGAAACACCCCCTTTGCTCCAGCCGACGACCACGAGGTCGGAGGTTCCGGCCGCGGATAGCACTTCGGCCACGAGCCTTCCCTGGCGGACCTGGAACGCGCACTTGATCTTCCTTCGTGCCGCCGCTTCCTCGATCGCCTGGCGGCAACGCGCAAGTTGAACACGGAGCATCCGCTTGAGGTGATTGGTGGCGAGCTGCTGGGGACCCGCTGAGAGCATGCTGTAGGCGCTCACTTCCGGATGTTCCGCCAAACGGACAAGATCGATATCCTCGACGAACAGTCCGAGAAGCTCCACCTGAAGCCGCGCGGCCAGGGCAGCAGCAGCCTCCACCGACGAGATATCCTCATAGCCGGAATCGAGCGCCATCAGGACACGCCGAAAGCGGGGCTGTCCGGACCGAAGGGATGAAGCACCGGGCGTCATTTCCCAGCTTCCTTGGGTTTCGTCTCCGGGCGCCTACCTTTTCGCCCTTGCGCCCCGGCAGTGAATTCCCGGGCCTTGCGAGCGAAAGCCGCCAATCGCCCGACCACTGCTCTGTTGACCGTGCCGATGGGATACTCTCCGTTCTCGCCCGCTTCGCCGGCGGGGATGCCGGCAAGGATCTCGATCCCCTGGTCCACGCTGTCGACAGCGTAGACGTGAAAGCGCCCTTCGCGACAAGCTTCGACCACGTCCCTTCGAAGCATCAGGTGCTTGACGTTGGAAGACGGGATCAGGACGCCCTGCTCGCCGGTCAAGCCGCGGGCGGCACAAATATCAAAAAAGCCCTCGATCTTCTCGTTGACGCCGCCAATTGCCTGCACCCTGCCGTTCTGGTCCACCGAACCGGTTACTGCCAACGATTGACGGATCGGGATCTGGGACAAGGCGGAGAGCAAGGCGTAAAGCTCGGCGGAAGAGGCGCTGTCGCCATCGACGCCGCCATAGGACTGCTCGAACACGAGACTGGCGAACAACGACAACGGCTGTTCCCGAGCGAAGCGGGAACCGAGATAGGACGAGAGGATCAACACCCCTTTCGAATGCAGCGGTCCGCCAAGGGCGACTTCGCGTTCGATATCCACCACGTCGCCCTTACCCAGCCGCACGCGGCAACTGATCCGGTTCGGCTTGCCGAAGGCGAAGTGGTTCAACTGGATCACCGCCAGCCCGTTGACCTGGCCAACCTGTTCACCGTCGGTCGCGATGACAATGGTTCCGCGGCCGATCTCCTCCTGAACCCTTTGGCGCAACCGATCGGAGCGGTAGGTCTTGGCGTCGATTGCTTTTTGAACGTGTTCGGCCGCCACCGTATCGGCGCCGGCATCGCCGGCCCAAAAATCGGCCTCGCGGACCAAGTCCTTCAGGGTATCCATGTGAGTAGTCAGCTTTTCGGAATCGCCGGCCAATCGGGCACCATGCTCGACAATGCGACCTACGGCGCCTCGGTTGAGCGCGCGTAGGCCAGCACGCCCGGCAATCGCTCCGATCAGCCGCGCGTACGTCAGTGTAGCGTCGCTTTTCCTGTCCATTCGGGTGTCGAAGTCGGCGGCGACCTGGAACAACTCCCCGAATTCCGGATCATAGTAGGTGAGAAGATAGTAAAGCAGTGGTTCACCCAGCAGCATCACCTTGACATCCAACGGGATCGGCTCGGGCTGAAGGGTGGTTGTGGTCGACCACCCCATGGACTCGGCGGGTGATTCAATGCGGACGCACCCCGAACGCAAGGCACGTTTCAGCGTTTCCCAGGCAAACGGCTGTGTCAGAACCTTGCGGGCGTCGAGGGTCAGGCAGCCGCCGTTCGCCCGATGCAGGGCGCCGGCCTTGATCAGGGTAAAGTCGGTCACGAGGGTACCGAACTGCGCCAAGTGCTCGATCCGGCCGACCAAGTTGGGCTGGGTCGGATGGTCTTCGTAGACCAACGGAGCACCCTTGACCTGGGCGCCATCGCCGGTTTCGGGATCGTTCCGGCCCTGATCGACCAGAACGTTGACCTCATAGCGCCGGAACGACGCGGCGCCCCCCGTTTGTGAGAGGCCCGCCGGGCCGATGATCAGCTGGGGGCCTTGCTGACCCTGGGGGAGGAAATCGTCCGCGTTGTCGATAACGTCGTTGCGCACCGCCTCGAGGTGCTCGAGAACTCCCGCATGGTCCTTCCACCTCTTTTTCAACTCGTCGATCGAATGCCCCACCGCGTACAGGGTCACCTCGCGGTTGAGCTGCCTGATCTGCCCTCGCTGCTGCTTTTCCCATTTCGGAAGTTCGTGAAGGAGCGCCTCCAAATTTTTTTGCAGCGCCTCCGAAGCCTTTTGGCGGCGCTCTTTCTCCTCCTCCGAAAGTTCTTGGAACTCTTTGGGATTCAGAACCTCGCCGTCTTTGATCGGAGCCAGCGCCAATCCGACCGGGGTGCGGAGTAGCGCGACGTCCTCTTTCTTTGCACGCGCCTGCAGTTCGTTGAACGCCTCCTCCTGGTGCTCCTTGAACTGTTCCTGGATGACGCTTTTACGATTGCGATATTCGTCGCTCTCGAACGCGGCTGGAATGGCGAGGCGCAGTTCATCGATCAGGTGCGCCATGTCGTCATGGAAGGGGCGGGCCTGTCCGGGTGGCAGCTTTAGAGCATGGGGCCGGTGCGGTTCGGAGAAGTTGTGGACGTAACACCAGTCCGAGGGCGTTGCCCACTCGGTCACGCTTTTTTCCACATGCCGGCGCACGAAGTTGTACTTGCCGGTGCCGGCGGGTCCGAGGGCAAACAGGTTGTAACCACCGTGCTTCATCCCGATAGCGAAGCGAACGGCCTCGGCGGCACGGTCCTGACCGACAACTTCGTCGACCGATTCCAGTTCGGCCGTCGTCTCGAACGGCAGGTCCCCCACGTCGCAAGCGGTGTAGAGCGCCTCGGGTGGCAATGGTTTTGCGGACTTTGAGGGGGCCTTGGTCATTCCTGTTCCTCGATGCGCTCCATATCCGCATCGCTGAAACCGAGGTGGTGGCCGACCTCGTGGATCAGCACGTGCCGGACGATATGGGTGAGATCTTCACCCGTCTCGCACCAATAGTCGAGGATCGGCCGGCGAAAAAGGAAGATCATATCGACATCGTCGTGGGTGTAGAGCGTGCTCTTGTGTTGCAACGAAACGCCGTGATAGAGGCCGAGGAGGTCGAAGGGGCCCTCCAGTTCCATTTCCCGTTCGGTCTCCTCGTCGACAAAGTCCTCCACCCGGATCGCCACGTCCCGCAAGTGTCGGCGAAAGGGCTCCGGTATCGTCTTCAACGCCCGATGCACAGTGGCCTCGATGTCGGCCAGGCTCGGTGGCTTGCCACGGGCCGTAGTCATGGCCAAAACCTACTCTCGCTTGAACCGGCCGCCAAGTGCGCTTACGTGCGTCGGTATACGGTCGGATGGAGAGGGTTCGATGGCGGAGAAATTGACGGGGGAGGCGCGCCGGACGGCGCTTCAAGGTCTCGAAGGGTGGGCGGAAGTCGACGACCGTGACGCCATCTTCAAGACGTTCCGCTTCAGCACCTTCAACGAGGCGTTCGGGTTCATGACCCGGGTGGCGTTGATGGCCGAGAAGATGGACCATCACCCGGAATGGTTCAACGTATACAACCGGATCGACGTGACCCTCACCGCCCACGACGCGGGTGGTGTCACCCGACGGGACATCGAGCTCGCCGCGTTCATGGATCAGGCCGCAGCCGGCGCGTGGTAACCCGAGCGGCGGCGCTCCCTCACCCCGAAAAACAGAAAGGCCACCGGCGAACCGGTGGCCTCCCGTCGATGATCGTCGAATTTCCTGGTTGTCAGTACATGAACTGGCCGCCATTGATCGACATGGTCTCGCCGGAAATCCAACCCGACGCTTCCTGGCACAGGAAAGACACCCCGTTGGCGATGTCGGCGGGCTGACCGATCCGGCCCAATGGGATCATCTTGACAAAGGACTCGAGCACTTCGGGCTTCATCGCCGCGGTCATCTCGGTGAGGATGAAACCGGGGCAGATGCAGTTGACGGTGGCGCCCGCCTGCCGGGCCACATCCGCCGCCAGCCCGGCAGCCCTGAGATTGAGCGCCGCGGCTCCGGTATCGCGCGCCGGGGTCTCCCGGAACCAGCCGCCGCCACCGGCGCCGGCGTTGCCGCAGGGCAGATAATGCAGCCCGACCGCCGCGCCCGTTTCGTCCAGCAGTTCCCGGCCGCCGCCGTGGGAGAGCCAGGCGTCCGTCTCCGGCCCGTCGGGGCCGAAG
>JAUXFS010000539.1 GCA_030622775.1 Rhodospirillales bacterium
TCCACCTTGAGGTTGCGGGTGTGATCGGCGAGGTCGGAAAGCAGTAGGATCGGGCTGGCGTCGCAGTCGCAGGCGACCGTCACGAGCGACGCATAGGCCCAGCCATCATCGTCCCGCAGCGTCGTCGCCAGCGCCGCCGAGCGCGCCCGGCGCATCAGCCCGCGCGCGGTGGCGGCGGTGGTCACCTGGCGCGGGTCCGCTGGGTCTCGGAATGGTGGCGGAGCACCATGTCGCGGAGGGTGACGATGCCCACCGGGGTTCGCGAGTGGTCGACCACCAGTGCCCGCGACAGCTTGAACCGGACCAGAAGCCTGACCGCATATTCGGTTCGCATATCGACGGCTAGGGTGAGCACGGGCTTGGTCATGACCTCGTATACGTTGACCCGGTCGGCGGGTCTGTCTCTCGAGGTGACCTCGCGGGCGATGTCGGTGATCGCCACCAGGCCGAATTCGTCCGTGTCGTCCCGACGCTCGACGACCAGCGAGCTGACACCGGCCTCTCGCATCGCCTCGATGGCTTGATCGACGGTGGCGGTCCGCTTGATCATCTTGATCGACGCGGTCATGACGTCGCCGACGTGGACGTGTTTTTTCTCGTTCATACGGTTGCCTCGATCTCGCTGAGGATGGTTTGCTCTTGCGAGCGCAGGCCGACGGCGTCCTCGATGGCGATCTGGAAGGCGATCCCGGCGCCCGGGTCGTCGTCGAGTTGGCCGGCGTCGGCGATGGTCTCGAGAATTTTCCGTGCCATGGGTTCGGCGACGAGAAACATCAGGACGTCGCGTTGACCCGTCACTTCCAGTCCGAGGAACGTCTTCTCCGGCTTCAGGCCCTCGCCGCGGACGCTGGTGATCACCGTGGCGCCGGTGGCGCCGGCCTTGCGCGCGGCGTCGAGGATCGCCTGGGTCTTTTCGTCGGCGACCATGGCCATGATCAACTTTAGGTTCATTGTTCCTTCTCCCTCTCTGCGCGCTCTCTCACGCGTTTGATCCAGGCGGTCAGCGAGGCGTAGGCCAACACCGACATAATGGGAAAGACGCTGGCAAATGCAATCAGTCCGAAGCCATCGATCAGCGTGCTGCGTCCCGGGAGGGTCGAAGCCAGCCCCAACCCCAGGGCGGTGACCACCGGGACCGTCACCGTCGAGGTGGTCACCCCGCCGGAATCGAAGGCCAGGGGGATGATCGTCTTCGAGGCACGCCAAGTCTGCAGGATGACCACCACATACCCGGCAATGATGTAGTACGGCAGCGAGGTGCCGGTGACGATGCGGAACGCGCCCAAAGAGACGCCGACGGCGACGCCGAACGCGACCGCCAGCCTCAGACCGAGAACGTTGATCGCGCCGCCGGATACCTCCTTCGCCTTCAGCGATACGGCGATCAGGGCCGGCTCGGCGATGGTGGTGGCGAAGCCGATGGCGAAGGCGAACGCGTAGATCCACAGATAGTCGCTCCACTCGTGGCCACCGCCCGCACCGGCGCCGATGAACCGGGGAGCCGTCAGTTGCGCGGCCATCGTCTTGCCGATCGGGAACAGCGCCTCCTCGAGCCCGACCAGGAACAGGCCCAGCCCGAGCACCACGTAGACGAAGCCGATGGCGATCCGACGCGGATTGGGCGGCCGGCGGCGGAGGACGAAGGTCTGGAAGACGAACAGGATGGCGACGATCGGCGCGACGTCGAGCAACGTCGCGCTCAGGGTCGACAGGGTGTGGTAAACAAGCTCCATTTAGATCCCGCCCACCACCATGCCGAAAATCAGGACGAAGATTATCGGCGTCAGGCTGGCGAAGGCGATCAGCCCGAAACCGTCGATCGCCGGGTTGCGTCCGCGGATGACCGTCGCCAGGCCGACGCCGAGCGCGGTGACCAGCGGCACCGTGATCGTCGACGTCGTCACCCCTCCCGAGTCATAGGCGATGCCGACGATTTCCGGCGGCGCCACCGCGGTCAGCGCAACCACCGCCAAGTAGCCGCCGATGATCAGATATTGGATCGGCCAGCCCTTGAGGATGCGGAAAACCCCGATCACCAGCGCGACTCCCACCGAGACGGCGACCGTGATCCGAAGCTGGAAAGCGTAACTTTGCATCACCTTTTCGGTGGCGAAGATGAAACCCTCTTCCGCGGCGGCGTCGGCGGCCTCGGCGGTGACCGCGATCAGCGCCGGCTCGGCGATGGTGGTGCCGAAGCCGAGGGCGAAAGCGAACGCCAGCAACGCGATCAGGCTGCCCTTCCTGGCGAATGCATCGGCCATCGCCTCGCCGAGGGGAAACAGCCCCATCTCCAGGCCACGCACGAACAGCATCAACCCCAGGGCGACGAAAACGACGCCGACCAGCACTCTCTCGAGATTGGGAAAGGGCTGCTGGAGGATCACCAGTTGGAAGAAGGAGATCACCAGCGCGAGCGGCATCAGGTCGCGGACCGCCGCCGCCAGCAGACGTAGAAAGCGGCGTGCGAACGACTTCATGCCGTGACTTACCCCTCCGCTGCGGCGACTGCCCGATCGTGCGCCATTGTGGAACAGGA
>JAUXFS010000429.1 GCA_030622775.1 Rhodospirillales bacterium
CCAGCAATACCGCCGGCAGCGAGGCGACCAACGATCCCACCACCAACGCGACAAGGATCGATCCGGCCGAGCGGCGGATCAGCCGCAGGCTCTTGAGCAGCGGAACGGCGAGCAGGACGGTGACCGGCCCCAACAGGAAGTGAACGAACTGCGCGCCCTCGAAATAGACGGCGTAGTCGATGTCCGCGGCCCAGAGAACGGCGCCGAGGATGATCACCGCCATCAATACCGGATGAAAAATCTGCTTTCGACCCGACTTGTCGTACAGCCATATGCAGGCCACATAGACGGCCACCGTGGCGAACAGCCAGGCAAGCGGGGACGCCGCCAGATACGCGCGCAGGCCCTCGACGGCGTCATACAGCATCGTCGTCCTCCTTCGCGGCCATGGCCTGCATGAGCCATCCGGCGACGACCAGCGCAAGGACGGAGCTGACGACCACCGCCGTCACGATTGGCAGCCATTGGTGGCCGAGCAGGGCGACGTGGGTGGTGACGCCGACGGTGGCGGGGATGAAGTACAGATACAGGTGGCTAAACAGGCCGTCGGTCAGCCGGTTCAGGTCCTTGGGCAATCCTCCCTGTTTGAGAAGCAGAAGGAACAGCAGGATCATCCCGATCACCGGCCCGGGAACGGGTAGTTTGAGCAGGGTGGCCGACAATTCCCCGGCGAACTGCAGCCCCAGAACCAAGACGATCCATTTCAACATCGGCACACCTCCTCCGCCTCGGTAGAGCCGCCCCCTCCGGTCGGCGTGTCGCTATCGCGGGGAACCTCTCCGTCGGCATCACGATTTTCGGCTTAAACCGGCGAAATGATCACCGGCGCCATTGGTTTTTCGCCAAGTCTCACCATGTTATAGGCATAGGTTTGGCAACACGCTTTAGCAAGACGCGGTAACCTCCTCCATGCCAAAGGACATCGCCTACGACGTCGCGGATCGAACCGTTCTGTTGAGCGAGGCCGCCAGGCGTCATTGCCGCTGGATCGTCGACCGCCCGCGGCGCGGTGTTTACGTCGTTTGCGGCCGCCACGTACACTCGGGCTCGTCGTTCTGCGGCGAGCACCACGCGCTGGTTTGGCGCCCCGTCGCCGTCAAGAGGAAGGATCGGGCGTCCACCGCGCAACACCAGGACTGAAAAATACGCACCGTCGCCCGCATCGGGAAACGCGAGGGTCGCCGTTACTTCGGCGTGTCCGAATGGCCGAGGTCCCGGTCGGGGGCGATGCGGTCGCGGACCCGTTGCTTGAGTTCCTTGAGTTCGGGAAAGCGGCCTTCCGCCTTCCGCGACCAGACCGTCTCGCCATCGACGCGGACCTCGAAGACGCCGCCGGTTCCCGGAACCAGGGTGACGCCGGCGAGTTCCCGTTCGAAGGTGGTCAGCAGCTCCTGCGCCATCCAGCCGGCGCGCAACAGCCAGCGGCACTGGGTGCAGTACTCGATCTCGATCCTTGGCATGCCGGTCATCGAACGTGCTCCGTACTGCCCTCGTCGGCGTTTCAAGGATTGCGACGGCGCGGTTCGACCTGGGCAGACCGGCATCACCCGCCGTGCCCTCGGACTGCGAAGCGCTTTCGCAAAGCCGAGCGACCAATAGGACTTACGGCGAGAGGCCGGACTGCCACGGGCATCGATGCCCGCGGACCATAGCGCATCGAGCGGCGCAACGGAACCGGTGCAATCGCCGATTCACCGATGCGCGGCTCAATGGCGACCCGACGTTGCCGCCGCCGCCGGTGAAGACGTTCACAGCCCATGTTTTTTTTCGTTTGCTAACCAGGTTTTCATCTAGATTGCGCCAGAATAGATAGATTGCGCCAGAATGGATCTTCCTCCGGCTTTCCGGGCGCCATGTTGATTGCCTGTCCCGGAACGGTCCACCCCGCCGAATATCGATGACGAGTGAACAGATGAATATCGTAAACCTGCCTCCCCGACCTCATTTCCCGCCGCCCGTTCACGTCGGCATCATCATGGACGGCAATGGACGCTGGGCGACGGCCCGCGGGTTGCCGCGAGCCGTCGGCCATAAGCAGGGAGCCGAGGCGGTCAGGCGGACGATGGAGGCCGCCCTGCACCTGGGCATCCGTTATCTGTCGCTGTTCGCCTTCTCGTCGGAGAACTGGAAACGTCCGGCGGCGGAGATCATCGACCTGATGGGTCTGCTGCGGCTCTATTTGCGCAACGAGGTCCGTTACCTGTGCGAAAACGGCATCCGCCTGCGGGTGATCGGTGACCGTGCGCGCCTTGCCCCCGATATCGTCGCCCTGATCGAGGACAGCGAGCGGCGGACCGCCGGCAACGACAAGTTGACCGTCATCATCGCGCTCAGCTACGGGGGGCGGGCGGAGATCGTCGAGGCCGCTCGCCGGCTCGCCGAGAAGGCCGCGACAGGCAGGATCGATCCCAACGAAATCGATGAAGACTCGCTGGCCGAGCACCTGTATACCGCCGACGTTCCCGATCCCGACCTGTTGATCCGCACCAGCGGCGAGAAGAGAATCAGCAATTTCCTGATCTGGCAGTTGGCCTACACCGAGTTCATGTTTCTCGACGTGCTGTGGCCCGACTTCTCGCGGAGCGATCTGGAAGCCGCGATCAGCGAGTTTCACCGGCGCGAGAGGCGTTACGGCGCGATCGGGGTCTGAGAGTCCGTCCGCAAATCTTGCGAAGACCGACTCGGGCGCAACTTCTCCCCCTCGGGTTCATGCCGGTTTCCCCAACTGAGAGTTTTTCGCAGTTGCGTTGAAGGTCAGAGTTGTACACACGTCCCGGACTAGCGCCGCGTCCGTTCCTGACCCGCGGACATCAACCTCCCGCGGCGCGGGTTGTTCACCACGTTTTTCTAATTTAATAGCGAAATCAATATGTTATAGTTTCGCCTGTTTTTTGGGCATGGCCGGGAAAACCCCGGTATCCTCACGATCCGGGGTAGGATAGAGGGTGCTGTCAACAGACTTATCCCCAGAATTTGTGGATGTTACAGAATTGTAACAATTTCATGACGTTGGGAGCAATCGACAGCCGCCGCTGCGGTTTCCATGTTGCGATGTAGGAAAAACGATCGAGCCCGCGGATCGGAATGTCGATTGGCGCCTTGCCTTGATCGAAGGTACCCGGTC
>JAUXFS010000426.1 GCA_030622775.1 Rhodospirillales bacterium
GCTGCCTTGACGGCAGGGACAAGATCAGGCACGTCGATCTCGGAACGTCGCCGGCCAATGCCTGCAAGTCGAGTTGGCCGAAGCTCACATGGGAGTTGGTCGATCCCAACGCCCCGCCGGCCCCGCCGCCGCCGCGCGGCAGCGGACCGACGGTCGGGTTCTACGTCACCCTCGACGGCGACGGCGCCGAGCAGACGCTGGCCTCCAGCGGGCCGCTGGAGTTCTTCGCCCGCTGCACGATCAGCGCCACGTCCACCACCGTCGAGGTGTATGCGACAAGCAGCCAGGACGGCTGGTTCTCGAGCATGGGCGGCCCCCACGCGGCCGGCGAGGAACTGTTGCACTACTCGCTGGCCTCCGACGGCACCGGGCCGGAATACGCCGACCATTCGCTGCGGTTCGATAGCAGCATCGTCTCCCCCGACGGCCACTTTCTCGTCGTCGGCAATGAAACCATGTCCCTCGGCACCCGCCTGTTCGGTCACGACTGCCTCGCCATCGGCACCGCGACCGTGGTCACCGGCAACCCGTAAGAGCCTGACAGGCCGTTAACCCGGCGTTTCCATCTTCCCGCGTATCCTGAATTCCGACCGACGGTGCGGGCGACGAAGAAGGTTGGTGACGATGACGGAAATCGAGGGCAAGGACCACAGGGCCGCCGACGAATGGGCGGCCCACGGACGGGCACCTAGGTCACGCGGGTGGGCGCGGCAACGGGGGTTCCAACCCGCGCCACCGGCCCGCGGCGGTATCGGCCAGCCGCGATCGGTGAGATTGGGACGGGCGATGGCGTTGGTCGTGGTGGCGGCTTTCTTCGCGTTGTCGATGGCGGTTCAGGCCAGCGGGGCCTGGCAGGGACAGAGCGACCAGGCGCGGGCGTACCTGCCGCCGGAGCCCTCGTGTCGGGATTTCGTCGCCGCCGAGACCATCGTGTGGTCGGCCAACCGCTATTGGCTGGGCGGCTATCTCAGCGCCTACAACATGCTGTCGCGCGGCAACGGCAACGTCGGCGGCGGTTCGGACTACGAGGCGATGATCCAGTGGCTGGTCGAGCGCTGCACCAACGAGCCGGGGCTGTCCTTCCTCGACGCCACCACCGCGCTGATCCACGTCCTCGAACAAGGCAACCGCTAGACGGCTCCCCGTCGTCGTCCGGCCGCATCCGCCGGACTTGCGCACCGGCCGGCGGATGGGCCAAACTCGCCGCCGACCCAGACCCCTAAGTTTGGTCTCACGGGTGGAGGGCGCCGGTGATGTCCCAGCCGAAAGTTCCCGACGGCGTCGCCTACATGGACGGCCGTTTCGTGCCGATGGCGGAAGCGACGATCCCGGTGCTCGACTGGGGCTTCCTGCGCTCCGACGCCACCTATGACGTGGTCCACGTCTGGCGGGGACGCTTCTTCCGCCTCGACGACCATCTCGACCGGTTTCAGCGCTCGGTGGACCGGCTGCGGCTCGCGCTCCCGTTCGGCCGCGACCGGGTGGCCGAGGTCCTCTCCGAATGCGTCCGCCGCGCCGGCCTCGACGACGCCTACGTGGAGATGATCTGCACCCGCGGCGTGTCGCCCACCTTCAGCCGCGACCCCCGCGACGCGGTCAACCGGTTCATCGCCTTCGCCATCCCGTTCGGCTGGATCCTCCGGCCCGAGGACCGCGACCGCGGCCTGCACGTCGCGATCAGCCGGGTCCGCCGGATCCCGCCGGAATCGGTGGACCCGACGATCAAGAACTATCACTGGCTCGACCTCATCGCCGGGCTGTTCGACGCCTACGATCGCGGCGCCGGCAACGTCGTCCTCACCGACGGCGACGACAACTTGGTCGAGGGCCCGGGGTTCAACGTCTTCGCCGTCGGCGACGGACGGGTGACGACGCCGGACCGCGGCGTCCTCGAGGGCATCACCCGCCTCTCGGCGATCCAACTCTGCGGCGAGATCGGCGTCCCGGTGACGATGGGGCCGCTCGCCGCCGAGGCGCTGAGGCGCGCCGACGAGGCCTTCGTCACCTCGACCGCCGGCGGCATCATGCCGCTGACCCGCGTCGACGACCGGCCGGTGGCCGACGGCGCCCCCGGCCCGATCACCCGCCGCCTGATCGACCTCTACTGGCAAAAACACCAAGACCCCGCTTGGTCGACCCCGGTCCGGAATTAGGGTCGCGGGTACGGCGGGGCGCCGGACAACGACGTACAATGGGTTGTTGCCAAACTCCGTAGCATCGCTAAAAGGTTGCGGCGGGCGAAAACACCGCGCGACCCGGACTTGACCCGCGAGGGCGAAGGCGCGACCGAGCCACGGGCCGACGCGGCCGGGTTGGCGGCGCCGGGTTGGCGGCACCGACCGAGGCCCCCGGCGATTGCTCGCCGTCATCGAAGCAACGGTTCCACCGGGCATCAGGAGAGAAAGGGCAACGATGGCAACGGGCGGCAGGATTCGGGTGTGGCCGGGCAGCCCTTATCCGCGCGGTGCCACCTGGGACGGCGCGGGGGTCAACTTCGCCCTGTTTTCCCACAACGCCGAGCGGGTCGAGATCTGCCTGTTCAACCCCAGGGGAACCCGCGAGACCGCCCGGATCGCGCTTCCCGAGTACACCAACGAGATCTGGCACGGCTACCTGCCGGACGTCCGCCCCGGGCAGCTTTACGGCTATCGGGTCCATGGCCCCTACGATCCGAAGAGGGGGCACCGCTTCAACCACCACAAGCTGCTGCTCGACCCCTATGCCCGGGCGATCGTCGGCGACCTCAAGTGGACCGATGCCCACTTCGGCTACCGGGTCGGCGCCAGCAAGGCCGATCTCTCGTTCAGCCGCCGCGACAACGCCCGCTGGATGCCCAAGTGCCAGGTGATCGACACCGAATTCGACTGGGGCGACGACCGGCCGCCGCAGGTGGATTGGCACGACAGCGTCATCTACGAGATGCATCCGCGCGGCTTCACCATGCGTCATCCCGACGTCCCCGAACGGTTGCGCGGATCGTTCGCCGGCCTCGCCCAGCCGGCGGTGATCGACTATCTGCAGAAGCTGGGCATCACCGCCGTCGAGCTGTTGCCGGTGCATGCGTTCGTGCAGGACCGCTATCTGGTGGAGAACGGCCTCGCCAACTACTGGGGGTACAACACCCTCTCGTTCTTCGCC
>JAUXFS010000050.1 GCA_030622775.1 Rhodospirillales bacterium
CTTTGTTGAGGTGGGCCAGAACCGAACGGACCTCACGGACGGACACCTGTTTCATCGAACTCGTGGACCTCATTTTGTGTCACGATGCAAGCTATTGTGACACAAAATTGCCCGTGCCGCCAGATCGGTTTATACGTCTCGGCGCCGGTTTCGCCCGCCCTTATACCAACGGTCCTTGATCCACGGGATGTGGCCGGCGAGCCGGCCGGCGGCGACGGTTGCGTAAAACCGCCGGTCGGCGCGATGAGCCGGCATGGAGACGACGCATGCCGGCGCGTTCGAAGCGAAGTAGCAATATCGTTCGGAGCGCTGTATTGTCGCAAATCAAGGGTTGCAGCCGCCGACGAGTACGCGTAAACGGGCGGTCATCAAGGAACAAGCGTCGAAACGGCGCGGCTTGCAGGGAGGGACGCGACATGACGGGCGAGAGCCCCGTTCCGGAAGCCCCAAAGGCATCCCCGAGCTTCGGCAGTGTCCGGGCGCTCGGTCATGACGGCTTCGGCGTCGGCCACGGCGAGTTGTTCCCGGCCGTCGTCCCCAAAGGCGGCGCCGGCGCCCACTTGGAGGTGGCGTAATGGCGGCGAAGCCCATGGTCGCAACCAAGCAAAAAGGCTGCGGCGACATCGATACGATTCCGAAGTTGCTGCTCGAAAACGTCCGCGTTCGCGGCGGCCGGACGTCGGTTCGGGAGAAGGACTACGGCATCTGGCAGGCCTGGACCTGGGCCGAGGCCGGCGAGGAAATCCGTGCATTGGCCTGCGGACTGGCGGCCCTCGGGTTCAAAAAAGGCGATAAGCTCGCCATCATCGGTGACAATCGACCGCAACTGTACTGGTCCATGGTCGCGGCTCAGTGCGCGGGGGGAGTTCCCGTCCCCCTTTACCAGGATTCGGTGGCCGAGGAGATGCAATACATCCTCGACCACACCGAGGCTCCGTTCGTCCTGGTCGAGGACCAGGAGCAGGTGGACAAGGTTCTGGAGATCATGGAACGCTGTCCTCACCTGCGAACGATCATCTACCAGGACCCGCGGGGGCTCCGGCACTACGATCAGCCGTTCCTGCATGAATACGCCAAGGTCCAGGAAACGGGCCGCGCTTACGACGCGGACAATCCACGCTTCTACGATTCGCAGGTCGCCGAGGGCAAGGGAACGGATCTCGCCATCCTGCTCTATACGTCCGGCACCACGGGCCGACCCAAGGGCGTGATGCTCAGCTTCGACAATCTGATTGCGACCGCCCGCAACGGCGTCGAGATGGAAGGTCTTACCGACAAGGAAGAGATCCTCGCCTATCTCCCGATGGCCTGGGTCGGCGACAATATCTTTTCCTTCGCCCAGTCCTACGTGGCCGGTTTCTGCGTCAGTTGTCCCGAAAACAGCGAAACGGTGCTGACCGACATGCGCGAGATCGGTCCCACCTACTTCTTCGCGCCGCCGCGAATGTTCGAGAACGTCCTGACGACGGTGATGATCCGGATGGAGGACGCGAGCTGGCTCAAGCAGAAGATGTTTCACTTCTTCATGGACGTGGCGCGGCGTAGCGGAAGCCGCATCCTCGATGGTCGACCGGTATCGTTCGTCGACCGCTTCCTCTACCAGTTGGGGAACTGGCTGGTTTATGCGCCGTTGAAGGATACCCTCGGCTTCAGACACATCCGCGTCGCGTACACCGCGGGCGAGGCGATCGGGCCGGAGATTTTCGAGTTCTATCGGTCGCTGGGAATGAACCTGAAGCAGATCTACGGAATGACGGAAGCAACGGTGTTCGTAACCATCCAGCGCGACGGGGAAGTCAAGCCCGACACCGTCGGGACTCCGGTGAAGGACGTGGATCTCAAGATTGCCGACGGCGGCGAGGTCGTGTTTCGCAGTCCCGGCATCTTCATCGGGTATTTCAGGAACGATGAGGCGACCCGCGAAGCCAAGACCGAGGAAGGCTGGTTCCATACCGGCGATGCCGGCTTCTTCGACGAGGATGGCCAGCTCAAGATCATCGACCGCGCCAAGGATGTGGGCAAGCTCAACGACGGTTCGATGTTTGCGCCCAAGTATCTGGAGAACAAGCTTAAATTCTTTCCTTACATCAAGGAAGCGGTGGCTTTTGGTGATCGGCAGGACCACGTGGCATCTTCATCAACATCGATCTGGAAGCGGTCGGCAACTGGGCGGAACGGCAAAGTCTGCCGTACTCCGGCTACACCGACCTCGCCGGTCAGAAACCGGTTTACGACCTCATCCAGGACTGCGTCGAGAAGGTCAACGAGGACCTGGCGTCGGACCCCCATTTGTCCGGCTCGCAGATCAAGCGCTATCTGATCCTGCACAAGGAACTGGACGCGGACGACGGGGAATTGACCCGCACGCGCAAGGTGCGCCGCGGGTTCATCGCCGAGAGGTACCAGGAACTGATCGAGGCCCTGTATTCGGATCGGGAAAGTTGCTCGATCAGGGCGCAGGTAACCTACGAGGACGGTCGCACCGCCACAATCAACGCCGACCTTGCCATCCGGGAGGCGAAGCGGGTCGAAATCCAGTCGTTGGCGAAGGCGAGTTAGGGGTTCAGGTCCGACATATGGCGCCCGCACGAACGCACAGGGCACGAACGCGTAGGGCACGAACGCGTAGGGGATGAGTGGTAGAGGCCTCATGGCAGAGAAAACGTTCAAGGATCGCATTGCTTTTCACCAGTCTCTCGAGACGTTGGAAGTCGATTTCTCGAATGTCACGTTCTCGAGCGTCGACGAGGTCGACGCGTTCTACGACGAGGTGGACCAGCAGCTCGCGAAAACGGGGCGTCGCTGGTATTTCCTCATCATTTACCTGGACTGCGTCATCGAGCCGCAGGTCTGGGAGCGGTTCGCGGAGCGTGGAAAGAACACGAACGTCAAGTACAGCCTCGGCACGGTTCGCGTCGGCGCCTCCGAGGAGACCCGTGAAGAAATCCGCGGGCGGGCGAAAGAGGATCGCTTCCGCTCGAATATTTTCGCGAGCCGCGAAGAGGCGCTGTTCGCCATCGCCGAGAGGAGGAAACGCCAGGAAGTCCTGGTCGAGCGGCAGACCGACGACTATCTTCGTGTCGAAGACGTTCAGTTGTTGTTCGGAGGGATCAGGGCGCTCGATGGCGTCGGGTTCAGCGTGAACCGCGGCGAGATCTTCTCGATCATCGGGCCGAACGGCGCCGGTAAAACGTCGATGCTCAACGTGATCAACGGGTTCTATCGCCCGACACGCGGGCAGATCGTGTTCGATGGCCGCGACCGAACGAGCCTCAAGCCCCGGGCCGTGGCGGGCCTGCGGTTCGCGCGAACGTTCCAGAATATCGCGTTGTTCAAGGGGATGACGACGCTCGACAACATCATGACCGGGCGCCTGTTGAGGAGGAGGAGCAACTTCCTTTGGGACGCCATCTACTGGGGAATTTCGAAGAATGAGGAGATGGAAAACCGCGATTACGTCGAGGGAATAATCGACTTCCTCGAGATCGAGGCCATCCGCAAGACTCCCGTAGGGCGCCTGCCCTACGGCCTGCAGAAGCGGGTCGAGCTCGCTCGGGCTCTCGCCATGGAGCCGAAGGTTCTCCTCCTCGACGAGCCGATGGCCGGAATGAACCTGGAAGAAAAGCAGGACATGGTCCGGTTCATTTTGGACGCCAACGATCAGTGGGGGATCACGATGATCCTGATCGAGCACGACATGGCCGTGGTCATGGATATCTCCAATTTCGTCGTCGTGCTCGATCACGGCCAGAAGATCGCCGAGGGCGTGCCGGACGAGGTGCGGGTCGATCCCGTGGTCATCCGTGCGTACCTGGGTCAGAACTGACGGGGATGACGTGTCCATGACCGCGAACGGTCCGCGCGCCGGGATAGAAGCAAAGACAGGAGCCGACTGAGCAATGTCCGACACGCTTTTCTTCTTCGAGGTTCTGATCGCCGGCCTGCTGTCCGGGGTGATGTATTCCCTCGTGGCCCTGGGCTTCGTGCTGATCTTCAAGGCGTCCGGGGTGTTCAACTTCGCCCAGGGCGCCCTGGTGCTGTTTGCGGCGCTGTCGCTGGTTATTCTGCTCGAATACGGCGACGGCGGCGCGATCTGGGGCTGGACGGGATGGCTGGCCTTGATCCTCGCCGGCGCCGCCGGGGTATTCTACATGCTGTCGCGGCGTGCCTCCGTCGCCCGGCGCCTGGTCCCGAGCAACTGGATGGTGTGGGGGGGCGCCGCCCTTGGCCTTATCGTGCTGGGCACGCTGTTCGAGGGCGACAAGGCCATGTGGCGGGCGGCCTTCATCACCCTTCTGGCGTTCTTCGTGCTGGTGGTGGGGGCGAAAAGGCCCGGCGCCGCGGCCGCGGTCCTGCTCGGCCTGGCGGTGGCCTGCCTGTTGCCGGTGGGGCAAATCCTTCCGGGCGACATATGGAATTTCTGGCGCTCCATAGCGATCACCCTGTTGGTCATGGTGCTGCTGGCGATGGCCATCGAACGGGTGGCGCTGCGGCCGCTGATCAACCAGGAACACATCATCTTGTTCATGGTTACCATCGGCCTCAATTTCCTCATCGAGGGGATGGCCCAAGGCATCTGGGATTCTCAGGTCCACGGGCTCGATATCGGCATTCCCGACATGCCCATTCAGGCGATCATCGACTCCACCGGCCTGTTCATCAGCACCTTCGACGTGTTCGCCGCGGTGATGGCGATCGTTCTGGTCGCCGGGCTCGGCCTTTTCTTCCAGAAGACCCGGATCGGCCGCGCACTGCGCGCCGTCGCCGACGATCATCAGGCGGCGCTCACGGTGGGCATTCCGCTCCAGGACATCTGGGCCATCGTCTGGTCGGCCGCGGGTTTCGTCGCACTGGTCGCGGGCATCCTGTGGGGAGCGAAGCTGGGAGTCCAATTCAGCCTGTCGCTGATCGTGCTCAAGGCGCTTCCGGTGCTGATCCTTGGCGGGTTCACCTCGGTTCCGGGGGCGATCGTCGGCGGCCTGATGATCGGCGCGACCGAGAAACTGGTGGAGGTCTTCATCGGCATTCCGTACTTCGGCGGCGGCACCGAAAGCTGGACGCCATACATCTTCGCGATGTTTTTCCTGTTGTTTCGACCCCAGGGATTGTTCGGCGAAAAGATCATCGAAAGGGTGTAGCACCAATGTTCTATCGCGAGGCCGGCCAGTTCAAGACCAGCTATCCCAGTGACCAGGCGATCTTCCCGATCCTCCAGGACCGGTGGACCGTGATCACCATTTTGGTTGTCGCCTTCGTGGTCATTCCGTTGGTTGCGAACCAATACTGGCTGGGGCCGATCCTGACCCAGTTCCTGGTGTTCTCCCTGGCCGCGCTCGGCCTCAATATCCTTACCGGCTACGCCGGGCAGCTATCCCTGGGCACCGGTGGGTTCATGGCCGTGGGGGCTTACGCGACCTTCAACCTGGTGCTCAGAATCCCCGAGCTCCCGTTGGTCGTCGCACTCATCGTCGCCGGCGTGATTACCGCGTTCGTCGGCGTCCTGTTCGGATTGCCGAGCCTGCGCATCAAGGGGTTCTATCTGGCGGTGGCGACCCTCGCCAGCCAGTTCTTCCTGATCTGGCTGTTCGACCACGTTGGCTGGTTCACCAATTACGACACGGCGGGTGTCGCAAGCGCGCCTTCGCGCACCCTGTTTGGCGCTCTCGCCGACGCGGGCGGCCCACTCGACTTCCTTGCTCCCATCAATCCGGTGGTTTCGGGACCGCGGGCGGCGACGGAAACCAAATACCTGTTGACCCTGACCGTGGTGGCGGTCCTTGCGCTGATGGCCAAGAACATGGTGCGCTCCGGCATCGGCCGCACCTGGATGGCGATCCGCGACATGGACATTGCCGCCGAGATCATCGGCATCAGTCCGATTCGGGCCAAGCTCTCGGCGTTCGCGGTAAGTTCCTTCTACTGCGGTGTGGCCGGAGGGCTCTACGTCTTCACCTACCTGGGCAATGCCGATACCGAGGCGTTCGGTCTGACGCGATCGTTCCAGATCCTGTTCATGGTGATCATCGGCGGGCTGGGCAGCGTCGTCGGCTCGTTCATGGGCGCCGCCTTTATCGTCTTCATGCCGGTGCTGCTCAACAACGTCTCGTCGGTCGTTTTCGGCGGAACCCTTTCCGGCGATACGATCTCGAACATGGAACTGATGATCTTTGGCGGCTCGATCATCTTTTTCCTCATCGTCGAGCCGCACGGCTTCGCCCGGTTGTGGCAAATCGCCAAACAGAAGCTGAGGGTATGGCCGTTTCCGTATTGACCTGGAAGGCCGGGGAGCCGGTGCCGAATTTGCGCCAAGCCGTTTGCAACATCCGGGACCCCATGGTAATTTTTTCAATAGTCGTAACAATTAACTAACGAGGGAGGAAATCATGAAACTCAAGAACCTTCTCGTCGCCACGGTTTCCGCCGTGGTGCTGGCGGCGCCGTTCACGGTGTCCAAGGCGGCGGCCGAGGGCGAGCAGTTCATACCGATGCTGGCCTATCGCGTCGGCCCGTATGCAGCCGGCGGCTCCGGCATGTTCGGCGCTTTCGAGGACTACCTGGCGCTTCTAAACGCCCGCGACGGCGGCATCAACGGCGTCAAGTTGACGTGGGAGGAGTGCGAGACGGAGTACAACTCCGACCGCGGCGTCGAGTGCTATGAGCGCCTGAAGAACAACGGGCCGACCGGGGCCACGGTGGTCAATCCGCTCAGCACCGGGATCACCTACCGTCTGATCGAGCGCGCCACGGCCGACAAGATCCCGATTGTTTCCCTGGGATACGGTCGTACCGACGCCACCGACGGGCGCGTCTTTCCCTACGTCTTCCCGCTGATCACCAACTACTGGAGCCAGAATACCGCCAAGATCAAGTTCATCGGCGCGAAAGAAGGCGGGATGGACAAGCTCAAGGGCAAGAAGATCGCCAACGTCTACCACGAGTCCAGCTACGGCAAGGAAACGATCCCGATTCTCGACAAACAGGCCGAAATCTACGGCTTCGAGGTGAAGCACTATGCGGTGCCCCACCCCGGTCAGGAGCAGAAGGCGATCTGGCTGGATCTCGGCCGCCGATACAAGCCCGACTGGGTCATCCTTCGCGGCTGGGGCGTCATGAACCCGACCGCACTGACCGAGGCGGCCCGCGTCGGCTTTCCCGCCGATCATATCGTCGGCGTTTGGTGGAGTGGCGCCGAGGAAGACGTACGGCCGGCAAAGGGCGCGGCCAAGGGGTTTATCGCCGCCGGCTTCCATCCGTCGGGCGCCGATTTCCCGGTGCTACAGGACGTTATCAAGTACGTACAGGATGCCGGCAACGGCAACGTCGACAAGAAACGCGTCGGGACGATCTATTACAATCGCGGCATCATCCACGGCATCGTCACCGCCGAGGCGATCCGCACCGCCCAGGGGAAGTTCGGCAATCGCCCGATCACCGGCGAGGAGATGCGCTGGGGGCTCGAAAACCTCAACATCACCGAAGAGAGGATCAAGGAGCTCGGCGCGGAAGGTTTGATGCAGCCTCTCCACGTCACTTGCGCCGATCACGAGGGTGGCGGCAACGTCAAGTTCCAGCAGTGGGACGGCGAGAAGTGGGTGCTCATTACCGACTGGATCAAAGCCGACCGCGAACTGCTCCGCCCGATCATCGAAGCGTCCGCGGCCAAGTACGCCAGCGAGAAGGGCATTGAGATCCGCAAGGGGATGTCCATGGGCTCGGACTGCGGCGGCTGAGAACGGACAACATCTCGAACACAAGAGATCGGAGCGATCACGAGATGAGCGAGAACGGAAACATCCTTCTCACCGTCAACAACATCGAGGTGATCTATGATCACGTCATCCTGGTGTTGAAGGGCGTTTCCCTGGAGGTTCCCGAGGGGGGCATCGTCGCCCTCCTCGGAGCCAACGGCGCCGGCAAGACCACGACGATCAAGGCGATCTCCAATTTGCTCGGCACCGAGCGCGGCGAGGTCACCAAGGGCACGATCGAGTACGATAACGCGCGGATCGAAAGGCTCAACCCTTCCGAGTTGGTCAAACGCGGGGTCGTCCAGGTCATGGAGGGCCGCCACGTCTTCGAACACCTGAACGTGGAGGAGAACCTGCTGACCGGCGCATACCTCCGCAAGGACGGCGCCAACGCGATCAAGCAGGACCTGGAAAAGGTCTACCACTATTTTCCTCGGCTTCGGGAGCGGCGCACCAGCCAGGCCGGCTACATTTCGGGCGGCGAGCAGCAAATGCTGGCGACCGGCCGGGCGCTGATGGCGGCTCCCAAGATGATGCTGCTCGACGAACCGTCGATGGGGTTGGCGCCCCAGTTGGTGGAGGAGATCTTCGAGATCGTGGCCACCCTCAACCAGAAGGAAGGCGTGAGCATCTTGCTCGCCGAACAGAACGCGATGATGGCGTTGAAGTTCGCGACCTACGGATACATTCTGGAAAATGGCCGCGTCGTCATGGACGGCGAAGCCTCCTCCTTGCGCGAAAACGAGGACGTCAAGGAGTTCTACCTCGGCCTGGGCGCGGGCGGCCGCAAGAGTTTCCGCGATGTCAAATACTACCGCCGCCGCAAGCGGTGGCTGTGACGCCCACGGCCCGGTGAGGGGATACCGGGAAAGTCTCGCGGGTAATACCAACGGTCATTGATAGGGACTCATTGTGATCGTGTTTCACGCATCCTCGGCAGGAGGGGCCGC
>JAUXFS010000251.1 GCA_030622775.1 Rhodospirillales bacterium
CCTCAAGGACAAGTCCGGAAAGGCGTTCGGTGAGGAGATTTACGCGGTCGCCGAGCCGGGCAAGTTCACCGAGGTCGAATATCAGTGGAACCGGCCGGGCTCCGAGACTCTCGTCGACAAGGTCGCCTTCGTGACCAAGGAAGGCGACGAGATCTGCGCGGTTGGCTACTACAAGTAGGCGAAATCGGCCGGATCTCTTGACCGGCCCGACGGACGACATCGTCCGTCGCCGCTCAATCGTGACAAGCCTCGCCCCTCACCGGGCGGGGCTTTCGTTCGCCCAACTCGAAACGGACGGCACTGGGCGCGAACACCAAGTGCTCGCGCGATCGTATTCCAGCGTCCGACAAAGATTCTGCTGACACCACTGTCCGTTGGCCTTACTTCTTCGTTCCGGAGAGAGAACGAAAAACCATCGGTGCTCAATCAGAGTAAGGAGAATTCCATGAAAGTTAAGCCGATTACGGCTGCCGCGGTGGCGGTGGCCCTGTCGTCGAGCGTGGCACTGGCGGGCAACAACCCGCTGCCGTCGTTGATCATCAAGGACAGCGTCCAGAAAACCGGGTACGACGGCGTCGACGACGACCTGTTGTCGGCCGGGCTCAACCAGGAGGGGCTGGAGAGTTCCACGCCTCCCGGCTTCGTCGATCCGCTCAACCCGACTGTGGCCGAGCTTCGGCGCCGGGCGATCTGGACCAACTATCGCGCCGTTGTCGATTCCATCCCGGCCGGTGGCATGGGTCTCTTCTGGGGTCCGGCCTCGGGCGCGCCGAGCTTCGATGCGCCGGTGGTCCAGGGCCTCATCCCCGGGTTCGAGTACAAGGCGCTGATGAAGGGCATTGGCGCCGCCGGCAACCTGAACCGAGTGCCGGTAGCGGTGCAGATCCCGGAGAACTTCAACCATGAGAAGCCCTGCATCTTGATCGCGCCGCCGTCGGGTTCGCGCGGCTATTACGGCGGCATCGCCGTCGCCGAGTGGGGACTGTTCAAGGGTTGCGCCACGGTCCTGCCGGGCAAGGGAACCGGCATCGGTTATCATCTCCTGGGTGATGAAGCCTCGGAGTTCGCGGTGTACGACATCAACGGTGTCGCCGGTTCCGCCGACGACATCGGCAAAGGCGCTCAGTTCCGCGTCCGCGATTCCAAGAAGCTAAGACACTTCCTCCAGGAACATCCCGACCGGGTGGCGATCAAGCACGGGCACTCGATGTCCAATTCCGAGAACCATTGGGGCGAGTTCGCGGTGAGGGGGACAGAGTTCGCCTTTTGGGCGTTGAACGACCATTTCCACTCGCACAAGTTCAAGCCCGGCAACACGACCGTCATCGCCTCCGGTGTCTCCAACGGCGCCGGCACTTCGCTGCAGGCTCTGGAAATCGACAAGGGCAAGCTGATCGACGGGCTCGTCGTCGCCGAGCCCAGCATCAATCCGCGCAAGGACAAGTTCGTGATCAAGTTCGGCGACGACGTGTTCGATCCCAACGGTGCGACGCTCCTTGACCAGATCGCCATGATGGCCACCTACGCCGGTTGCGCGGCCAATCTCGATGCCCTCGGCGAAGATCCGATACGGGCGCCGTTGTTCGGTCTCGACCCGTTCTTCAACCCGGATGGATCGCTGGAAAATCGCTGTACGTCGCTGCACGAAAAGGGATTGTTGACCAGCGCCGACCTTCAGGACCAAGCCGCCGAGGCGCTCGCGGTGTTGCGCGCCAACGGCTTCTACGAGGAGATGGACTGGGGCATCCCGGCGATGGTGGTGTTCCGATTCTGGCGGATATTGAACCCGTTCTACGCCGCCGGTTACGGCAGGCTCCAGGTCTGGGAAAACGTCTGCAACATCAGCACGGGCTATACGGATGCCGATGGATATCCGGCGCCGGTGCCCGCGGAGAACGCCAAACGACTGTTCGCGACCACCTCCGGCCTTCCCGGAGACGGCCTCAATCTGATCGCCGATGCCGCCGTTGGTGACTCGATCAGGGACGATTTCGCCATCTCCGCGTCGACCGATCGCGCCGACTTGAACCTGGACGCCGCGCTCTGCTTCCGGTTCTTGTCGACGGGCGACGCAAGCCTTCTGGACGGTCAGGCGGGCCCCAGGGACCGTCGCAATCACAACCGGGTGCGGGCCGGCGCGAGGCAGTTGCAGTCGAGCGGCAACCTGGGTGGCGTTCCGGCCATCATCATCACCGGCCGCGAGGATTTGCTGGTGTTCACCAATCAGCAGTCTCGTGCCTACCACGCCCTCAATCAGGCGAGACGGGCGAGAAAGAGCAACCTCAGCTACTGGGAAGTCACGCCGGGCCAGCACTTCGAGTCGCTCATCTCGACCGTATGGCTGGATTCCGTCGACGGCGCCCGGTTCGTGCCGCTGAACTACTACCACAGCCAGGCCCTCGACAAGATGTACGACCACCTGACCAACGGCACCCCGTTGCCGCCGAGCCAGGTTGTGCGGGCGACGGCGCGGGGCAACACATCGTATTTCGACCTCACGGAAGCGGAAATCGAGGCGCAGATGCCGGAGCCGAAGCTGAATCCGGGCGACGATGCCATTACCTTCGCGGGTGGCGTCCTCACCGTTCCGAAGTAACACGCCTCGGCCGGGCAGGGTTTACGTCCCTGCCCGGCTTTCTTCTTCGGCGTTCCGGACCTTCAGTACGACATCACCTTGGTGGCGGGGGCCATCTGGAGCTTGATCACTTCCGGCCCGCCCGGCTTGGACCCGTCGATCCAGTCGGCCTGGGTCAACCCCGCGTTGTTGCTGCACATCGGGCAGACGTAGACCGTTGCCCCGTTGGCAATCAGATCCTCCAGCAATTCCTTCGGCGTTTGGTCCCCGGGACCGCGTCGATCGGGCGGAAAGTTCTTGTCCGCCACGCGGACGCCCCGGACGTTGAGAAAGACGACCACCGGATATCCGGCCTCCAGCACCATACCGGCGTAGCCGAGGGCCATCGTCGCCGTCCAGGTATCGTCGGTGGTCAAATTCAGCAACAAGGTGGTATCGGGGCGGTCCTCGGCGTGGGTCGGGGCGACGGCGGGGCCGAAGACGCAGGCCGCCGCGATCAAGCCGACAATCAAGATAACCAGGCGTTTCGTTGACATCACGTGTTTCTCCTTTCGAAATCGAGGCTGGGACCTACTGCTTGTTCATCGGCATCGTGCCGTGGCCACCCATGGATCCGTGGCCCATGGCGCCGGCTTTCATCACCATCACCTCGACGGTGACCTCGCCCGCGTTCTCGAAGGTCAGGGTGAGCGGAAACGTCTCGCCTTCCTTCAGCGGCTCGCGCAGCCCCATCAACATCACGTGATCGCCGCCCGGTTCGAGCGTTGCAACACCGCCCGCCGGCACGTCGATGGCTTCGACGCGACGCATGCGCATGATGTCGCCTTCCCTGATGTGGGTGTGCAATTCGGCCTTTTTCGAGACATCCGCCGACGCCTTGATCAGCTTGTCGTCGGTGGCGCCCGCGTTGTTCAAGGTCATGAACGCGGCGCCGGCCTTGGCCTTTCCGGCCGAGGCGCGAGCCCACGGTGCTTCGACGGTGATGTCGCCGACTTTGACGTCGCCGGCAATGGCGCCGGCGGCGGAGATCGCCACCATCAAGATGGCGGTGGCGAACAGGGGGACAAAACGGTTCATCTCTGATCTCTTCGTTGTGTTCGTGATGATGCGCTCGGCCCATGGGAGGCGCGCGGTCGAACGCGCCCTCCGGGCGAGGCAAGTCTTAAAAATCGCTCGTCGGTCAGACGACCGCGGGCGGCGCGCGCGCCTGCCACGAACGTGAGGGTAAGCCGTAGACCGGGTCCGCGGGCTCCCGCCGCCATTCCGCCAATCCTTCCGGCGGCGGCGGCAGTGCCTCGGTCAGGACTGGAAGAAAGGTCTTGCCGATGGCATTGATCTGACAAACCGGACACGAGCGGCGGTCGCTGTCGGTCGGCGTCCGGCCATCCTCCGCCGGACCGCTCTTGGCCGCGAGGGCGCTACAGAGGATCAGGGTGGGCGGCAGCCCAGTCGCCAGCCCAGCCGGCGGACCGGCCGCCCGCTCCGGCGCCGGAATGCCCTGTGCCAGCGGCACCAGGCCGTGAAGCGTAAGGGCAAAGATGGCGAGCCAAACCGCGGCGAACCGCCCGCGGTTTGTCCGCCGGGCCGGTACTTCTCTCGATTTCCGAGTTTTGCGCCGCACCAGATCCGTTCCGGGTCACTCCATCCTCCATGGGTTTAGCGTCATTGCTGCAGGTGCGCAACCGGCGTTGGGCGCGGGCGGTTTTTGCGACTATGCTCGGCAACGGAAGTAAGCCCGATGGAATCGAAAGCGACACCCCGCACGGCCACCGGCCGCCGCCGACCACGTCTTGCGCTCACCGGATCGGCG
>JAUXFS010000360.1 GCA_030622775.1 Rhodospirillales bacterium
CCGCGTCGCTCGTCTTCGAATATGCGCTGCATGTCCTTCATCCTCGCTCCTCGCCGCGCGCCATCCTGGAGCAACCACGGCGCTATCCTAATTGTCCACAGGCCCTAGTTTATCGCCGGCGCGACGGGAAGCGGGATCGCCACTCGGCCGACGCCGGTGACGATGCCTTCGACGAGCGTATGGCTCTGCGCGTTGGCGACGCGGATCGCATCGCCCTGGCCGCCGTCCTCGAGCGCCCGGCCACGAACGGTCAGTTGCATGCCGGAAGCGGTCAGGAACAAGGTCACCAGTCCGCCCTTGGGTACGATGATCGGGCGCCGGACATCCGAGACGCGCACCGGTTGGCCCGGCCGCAAAGTCCGTTTCGGCGTCAGCCCGATCAGGCCGTCGGCGTCCAGCACCGTGTTCGAGGGCAATCGGTCGGTCCGCAGGCGAAGCCACTCGACGTCGTCCGCGGCGATGACCTCGCCGCGCATCACTCGATCGGCCAGAACCGGGACCTCGGTCACTTCGTGGAGGCGGCCCGAAACACGGACCTGGCGCGCCGCCGGATCGTCGGACGGCGCCACCACGACGGCGGTGAAACGGCCGCTCCGCGGGTCGTAGGCCACCACGTCCACCGCAACCGTCGGGTTGGCGTCGGCGGCCAGGTGGAGGCGAAGGCCGGGCGTGCCGAGTTCGATCGTCACCCGCCCCGGATCGACGCCCTTGTCGACCAGCGCCTCGAGGATGTGGCGTTCGATCTCCTCGCCATCGATGACGATGCTTTCGCGATCGACGACGACGTGGTCATGGATGGACAACGGCCGCCAGTCGAGCCCATGGGCCTGGGCGATCCGGTAGAGCAAGCGGGCGTTGAACACGACCCGCCTGCCCGGCGCCGGCGCATGGCCGACCCCGATCTCCGCCTTGCCGCCGGCGCCGACGAAAAGATCGCCGAGACGCACCAGGTTGTCGTCGACCGTCACCGCCGCGCGCAGAATCAACGGCCGTTCGCCGGCGGGCGATCCTTCCGCCCGCGCCGGCTCGGGCGACAGCGCCACGCCCGCGATCACGACCAGAACCGCGACCACCGCCAATGCAACGGACGCCAATGCCATAAACGAGTTTTTCACCGGAGCCTCCTCGAACCGTTATCGGGTGGTGTTGAGCGTGGCCATCATCTCGTCCGCGGTCTGGATGACCTTGGAGTTCATCTCGTAGGCCCGCTGCGCCGAGATCAGGTTGGTGATCTCCTCGACCGCGTTGACGTTGGATGTTTCCAGAAAGCCTTGCAGGATGCTCCCGTATCCCGGCTCCTGCGGCGAACTCACCGTCGGCGCCCCCGAGGCCGGGGTCTCGGTCAACAGGTTGCTTCCGACCGCCTCCAGACCGGCCTCGTTGGCGAACGTCGCGATCTCCAGTTGGCCGACATTCTGAAGTTCGACCTGCCCCTGCACCTTGACCAGGACCTCGCCGCTCTGGTTGATGGTCACGTCGATCGCATCGTCCGGCACGGTGATGCCCGGCAACACCGAATAACCGTCGTGGGTGACGATCTCGCCGTCGGCGTTGAGCTGGAAGGTGCCGTCGCGGGTGTAGGCGGTATCGCCGCTGGGAAGTTCGATCTGGAAGAAGCCTTTCCCCTGAATCGCCATATCCATCGTGTTGTCGGTGGCGTTCAGGTTGCCCTGCTCGTGGATCCGGTAGACCGCGGCCAGCTTGACCCCGAGACCGATCTGCACCCCCGACGGCACCACCGAACCGTCGTCCGAGGACGTCGAACCGACCCGCCGCAGGTTCTGGTACAAAAGATCGTGAAACTCGGTCCGCCGGCGCATGTAGCCGGTGGTGTTCATGTTGGCGAGGTTGTTGGACACCACCTCGACGTTGCGTTGCTGGGCGAGCATTCCGGTCGCCGCGATGCTGAGCGATCTCATCTTGCTGTCCTTTCCGTAAGAACCCTGTTCATCCCGAATACACCTGGCCCATCCTCTTGATCCGCTCGTCCTCCTTGTCGATCAGCCGGCGGGCGGAGTCGTAGGCGCGCTGCACCTCGATCATCCGCGCCATTTCGAGGATCGGCTCGACGTTGGATCCCTCCAGCACCCCCTGCATCACGTTGACCGATTCCACCTCTTCGGGCCGATCCGGCGACGACATCAGCCCGCCGGAGACCACCCGCAGATTGTGCGGGTTTTCGAACCGCACGATGCGAAGCCGGCCGATTTCACCGTTCTCGGTGGACACGACGCCGTCCCGGGAGATGGTGATGTCGGTATCGGCGGGGCTGAAGTAGATCGGCCCGCCGTTCGACGTCAGCACCGGCATCCCGTGCGCGGTGATCAACTGGCCGGTCTCGTCGACGCCGAACCGCCCATTGCGGGTGTAGCGTTCGCCGCCCGGGCTCTCGACCGCGAAGAAGCCTTCGCCCTCGATCGCCAGGTCCAGCGGGTTGCCGGTCTCGCGCTCGCGGCCTTGCGAGAAATCGCGTGCGGTGGCGATGTCGCGAACGAATGCCAGCGCATCGCCCCCGAGCCCGTTGCCGTCGCGGCTGGGGATCAGGTGCTCGACGAACATCGTCCGTTCGCTCTTGTACCCGGTGGTGTTCATGTTGGCGAAGTTGTTGGCGACGACGTCCATCTGCCGGCGCAGCGCGGCTTGGTGCGAAAGGGCTATGAGTGCCGTGTTTTCCATTTCCGCCGTTTCCCAACTGTTGCGGCTCGGGGTTGCCGGCCATCCCTTGCATCACCCGTGCCAAGACTATGGATCGCACGAATTCAATAAGTTACGGAAACAAAGTGGGCCTGGATCCGGCCCTCGCGCCGACCCGGCGGAACCCTTTGCCCGGCAGGAACTGCACACCGGACAAAATCCATCAACCTCAATCAGTTGTTAACTTGGCGGATCTACAGTGCAGGAGATATGGAGGCGCGAGGCGGCGGCGGAAAACCGGCGGCCGTTCGCGAACAGACTACAGCCGAAAGCCTTGAACAAATGAACCAGGCCGGCAAGGGCTCCGATCCAAGTGACAAGGCCGCTTCGCCGGCGAAAGCGGGCGGCATCAGCAAGCTGCTGATCATCGCCGGCGCGGTGATCGTGCTCGTCTGTGGCGGCCTTGCCGGCGCGTACTTTACCGGCATGCTCGATCCGGTGATGGCGATGATCTTCGGCGACGAAACGGCGCCGCCGGAGGAGCACGCGGCCCAATCGGGAGAACCGGTGTTCTACGAGATGCCCGATTTCGTCGTCAGCCTGAACAACGACGACCGCAAGTCACGGTTCATGAAAATTCGCGTGAGCCTTGAACTGGAGGACGAGGGCAGTATTTCCGAGGTCGAACGGTTGATGCCGCGGATCGTCGACAACGTCCAGGTCTACCTTCGAGAGCTGCGCGCCCAGGATCTCAAGGGATCCGCGGGGACCCACCGGCTGCGCGAGGAGCTGTTGAAGCGGATCAACGCGGCGGTGGCGCCGTTGCGCATCGGCGACGTGCTGTTCCTCGAGATCCTCCTGCAGTAGTCCCGCCGGCGCACCGGGGAACGCTCGACAATGACATCATCGGAGTCCAAGGACATCGACCAGGAGATCGACC
>JAUXFS010000224.1 GCA_030622775.1 Rhodospirillales bacterium
GACCATGAACGTCGACCGCCCGCGGGCGAGGTCGTCGGCGGCGCCGACGCGGGAGAACAGGCGGTCGACGACGCCGAACCGCGCCTCGGCAGCCGGGACATACGAGCCGATCTGGCCAAGCACCGCGATCAACGCGTTCTGACGCAGAAAAGTGCTCTTGCCGGCCATGTTCGGTCCGGTCAGCAGCCACAACCGCTGGCCTTCCGCAAGGTCGCAGTCGTTGGCGATGAAGGTGGATTCGTGGCTCGCCGTCAACGCCACCTCGACCACCGGATGACGGCCGCCGCGAATCCCGAAATCGAAGCCGTCGTCCACCACCGGCCGGCTGTAGCGGGCGTCGACGGCGAGTTCCGCCAGCGCCGCGGCAACGTCGAGGGCGGCGAGCGAAGCGGCGGCGCGGGCGACGGGCTCGGCCTCGGCGACGACCTCGGCGATCAGGTCGTCGAACAACTCGAGCTCGAGGGCGAGCGCCTGATCGGCGGCGCGGGCGATCCGACCCTCCAGATCGCCAAGCTCGACCGAGGTATAGCGGACCGCGTTGGCCATGGTCTGGCGGTGGATGAACGGCGCGTCGGCGCCGCTCGGCATTCTCTCCGCCTGTTTGGCCGGCACCTCGACGAAATAACCGAGCACGTTGTTATGGCGGATCTTCAACGCCTGGACGCCGGTTTCGCCGGCATAGCGCGCCTGCAGGCCGGCGATCAACCGCCGGCTCTCGTCGCGCAGCCCGCGCAGCTCGTCGAGCTTCGCCACGTAGCCGGCGGCGATGAACCCGCCGTCCCGGGACAGCACCGGCAGGTCGGCAGCCAGGGCCCGGCCCAGCCGATCGACCAGCGGCCGGTGATGGCCGAGGTCGGTGAGACAGGCCGCGATCCCCGGCGGGATACCGGGCAAGCCGGCTTCCCCGAGGGCGACGCGCAACTCGGCCGTCAACGCCAGGGCATCGCGAATGGCGGCGAGATCGCGCGGGCCGCCGCGGCCGACGGAGAGACGCGACAGCGACCGCTCGATCTCGGGACAGCGCTCCAGCAACGCCCGCACCGCCTCGCGGGCGCGCTCGGCCTCGATGAAGAACTGGACCATGTCGAGACGTCGATCGATTTCGGCGACGTCGGTCAGCGGCGCCGACAGCCGCGCCGACAGCAACCGGGCGCCGGCGCCGGTGACCGTCCTGTCGATGACGCTGATCAAACTGCCGCGGCGCTCACCGGACAGGGTCCGCGTAAGCTCCAGGTTGCGGCGGGTGGCGGCGTCGATTTCCATCACCGCGCCCCTGGCCAGCCGGCGCGGCGGCGAGATCCGCGGCAACCGGCCCTTCTGTGTCAATTCGATATAGTCGACCAGGCCGCCGGCCGCCGCGATTTCGGCGCGGCCGAAACCACCGAACGCATCGAGGGTGCCGACCCCGTAGACGGCCTCCAGCCTCCGGCGACCGTTGACGCTGTCGAACCGGCTCGACGGCAGCGGTGTCAGCCGGTCGCGCCAATCGCCGAGGGTCTCGAACAGGGCCGGCTTTTGCAGCACCCCCTCCGAAACGACGATCTCGCCCGGCTCCAGCCGGGCCAGCGCCGCCCCCAGGTCGCCGCCGTCGAGCGGCTGGGTCTGGAAGTCGCCGGTGGACACGTCGATCCAGGCCAGACCGATGTCTCCGCCCGCTTCCGCGCAGGCCGCCAGGTAGTTGTGGCGGCGGGACTCCAGCAAGGTGTCCTCGGTCAGGGTGCCGGCGGTCATCACCCGCACCACTTGGCGGTGGACGACCGACTTGGCGCCCCTTTTTCTGGCTTCCGCCGGATCCTCGGTCTGTTCGCAGATGGCGACCTTGAAGCCATGGCGGATCAGCCGGGAAACGTAGACCTCATGGCTGTGGACCGGTACGCCGCACATCCGGATATCCTCGCCGAGATGGCGGCCGCGCTTGGTGAGGGTAATGTCGAGCGCCTTCGCCGCCTTCACCGCATCGTCGAAGAACATCTCGTAGAAATCGCCCATCCGATAGAACAGCAGGCATTCCGGATGCTCGCGCTTGATCGACAGGTATTGCGCCATCATCGGCGTCATCTGGTCCCGCGCGGGATCAGGCGGATTGGGTTGGCGTACGTCGGGCATGGCGTTCAGTGGATGAGCAATACCGAGGACCACAGGTATAACGTCGGGAGCTTATCATGGGTCGGACGCTTGGGACTATGAATCCGCGGTTCGCCGGGGCAATATGATTGGCCATGGCCAACGGGGGATAGCGTGACGAAAAGCCCTGACATTTCCACATCCGGTCGAGAGGCGGTCTGCCTGTTCTCGGGTCGGGAGACCTTCGAGGCGGCGGTCGCGGCGCTGACGGAAGCCGGTTTCGGCCGCGCCGACCTGAGCATTCTCGGCTCGCACGAATCCATCGACGCCGCGGGCGCGCCCGGCAAGGCTTGGCGGGACGCGCTGACCGCGATGGTCGGCGAGATCAAGTACGAGGTGCCGCTGGTCGCCTCGGGCGCGGTTTTCCTCGCCGGCGGGCCGGTCGCCGCGGCCATCTCCGCGATTATCGGCGCCGCCGTCGGCGGCATCGCCATCAAGGAGGTCCTCGAGGAAGTGGCCGCCAAGCCCCACACCGAGGACTTCGCCCGGTCGCTGGCCGCCGGCGGCGTCATCCTCTGGGTGCAGGCCGCCGACGCGGAGCGCGAGCAAACCGCGCAGGCGATCCTGAAAGAGCATGGCGGGACCAACGTCCATGTTCATCAACCCGGCGCCAGCCCGACGGAAGGCTAGGCGCGATGGGCGGCATCCTCGAGGGCCTGCGGGTCGTCGAAGGCTCGGCGTTCGTGGCAATGCCGCTCGGCGGGATGACCCTCGCCCAACTGGGCGCCGACGTCATCCGCTTCGATCCGATCGGCGGCGGCCTCGACTACAGCCGCTGGCCGGTTACCCTCGACGGCGAACACAGCCTGTTCTGGGCCGGTTTCAACAAGGGCAAGCGCTCGATCGCCGTCGATTTCCGCAAGCCCGTCGGCCAGGAGATCCTCACCCGGCTGATCTCGGCGCCGGGGGAGAACGCCGGCCTGTTCATCACCAACTTCCCGGCCCGCGGCTGGCTCGACTACGAAACCCTGAAAGCGCACCGCGAAGATCTGATCATGGTCAATCTGATCGGCCGCCGCGACGGCGGCTCCGAGGTCGACTACACGGTCAACCCGCAGGTCGGGTTTCCGATGGTCACCGGTCCGACGGCATGGCCGCGGCCGGTCAATCACCTGCTGCCGGCGTGGGACTGCATCACCGGGCAGATGGCCCTGGTCGGCCTGCTTGCCGCCGAACGCCACCGCCGGCGGACCGGCGAAGGACAATTGGTCAAGATCGCCCTCAAGGACGTGGCGCTGGCGATGCTCGGCAACCTCGGCAAGATCGCCGAAGTGATGGTCAACGACGCCGACCGCCCCAAGGACGGCAACTACCTCTACGGCGCCTTCGGCCGCGATTTCGGAACGCTTGACGGCAAGCGGCTGATGGTCGTCGGACTGACCAAGACCCAGTGGAAGAATCTCCGCAACGCCACCGGCCTGGGCGAGGAATTCGACGCCCTCGGCAGGCGGCTCGGGCTCGACCTCAATCTCGAGGGGAACCGTTTTCGCGCTCGCCGGCAGATCAGCAAGATCCTCGATCCCTGGTTCGAAACCCGTTTGCTGTCCGAAATCGCCGGGATCTTCAACCAGCACCGGGTCACCTGGGCCCCGTATCACAGTGTCCGCCACGCGATCGAGAGGGACCCCGATTGCTCGACCGAGAACCCGATGTTCGCCATGGTCGACGAGCCCGGGATCGGCAGCTATCTGATGCCGGGCTCACCGCTGGACTTCGGCGCCGTCGGCCGGTTGCCGGTGACCCGCGCCCCGCTTCTCGGCGAACATACCGATGAAATTCTCCTCGATATCCTCGGTATGAGCGAACGCGAAGTCGGCGCGCTCCACGACCAGGGCGTCGTCGCCGGGCCGGAACAGTCCGAGGACTGATCCGCTAATATCTCAGCCGTCCGCCGCCATCGCCGCCTGGTGCGCGTCGACGGACGCCTTGCCGAAGCAACAGAAAATCACCCGCTCGGGCAAATCGCCGTTCGCCAGGAACGCCCGCGCCGTGTTCACCGCGATCCCCGCCGCCCGGTCGGCGGGAAAGCCGTAGATGCCGGTGCTGATCGCCGGAAAGGCGATGGTTTTCAGGCCGTTCGCCGCCGCGATCTCCAGTGAACGGCGGTAGCACGACGCCAGCAGATCGTCCTCGCCGCCGCCGCCGCCGCCGCGCCACACCGGGCCGACGGTATGGATCACCTGTTTGGCGGGAAGCTTGTAGCCCTTGGTGATCCTGGCCTCGCCGGTCGGGCAGCCGCCGAGCGCCCGGCATTCGGCCAAAAGCTCCGGTCCCGCCGCGCGGTGGATGGCGCCGTCGACACCGCCGCCGCCGAGCAGCGACTCGTTGGCGGCGTTGACGATGGCGTCGACGACCAGCTTGGTGATGTCGCCTTCGACGATTTCCAGTCGCTCGGTCATTTATACCAACGAGCATTGATATTAGGTGTTGTTCTTCGCGTCCCGCTCCATGCCCTGGCGGATCACGTCGAACGCCTCCTGCGGCTCGCCCCAACGCTTGAC
>JAUXFS010000277.1 GCA_030622775.1 Rhodospirillales bacterium
ACGCATACTGACGATCTATATCTAGACCGCCGTTCCTCCGACCGTCAGGTTTTCGATCTTCAGCGTCGGTTGGCCGACCCCGACAGGCACTTGCTGGCCATCCTTGCCGCATGTGCCGATGCCCGGGTCCAATCGAAGGTCGTTTCCGACCATCGACACTTTAGTCAGAACGTCGGAGCCGTTACCGATCAGCGTCGCGCCCTTGACGGGTGCGCCGATCTTGCCATCCTCGATCTTGTAAGCCTCGGTACACGAGAACACGAACTTGCCGGAGGTGATATCCACTTGGCCACCGCCGAACGAGACGGCGTAGAGTCCTTTCTTGACAGAAGCCAGGATATCCTGCGGATCATCGTCACCGGGGACCATGTAGGTATTGGTCATTCGCGGCATCGGGCAATGCGCGAAACTCTGGCGTCGACCGTTGCCCGTCGACGAAGCGCCCATGAGGCGGGAGTTCTGGCGGTCCTGCATGAGGCCGATGAGAACTCCGTTTTCGATCAAAACAGTCCGCTGTGTCGGCGTCCCCTCATCGTCGACAGTGAGAGAACCACGACGATCGGAAAGGGTGCCGTCATCGACCACGGTGACGCCGGGGGATGCGATTCGTTGGCCAGTCAGGCCGGCAAAAGCCGATGTCCCTTTGCGGTTGAAGTCGCCCTCCAGGCCGTGTCCGATAGCCTCGTGCAACAGAATCCCGGGCCACCCCGATCCGAGAACGACGGTCATCTCGCCCGCCGGCGCCGGCACCGACTCTAAATTGATCAATGCTTGGCGGAGCGCTTCATCGACGGCTGACGTCCACGTCTCGCGCGACAAGAAACGATCGTACAACTGGCGGCCGCCCGTTCCATGGCTGCCGCTTTCCATGCGACCATCCCGTTCGACGACGATCGAGACGTTGAGACGCACCAGCGGCCGAATATCGGCGACTCGCTCACCGTCCGACCGCAGGATTTGTATTGCTTGCCATTCGCCGGTCAGCGACGCCGAGACCTGACGAACCCGCTCGTCCTTGCCTCTCGCGTATCGGTCGATTTCGGCGAGAAGATTTACCTTTTCGTCGAAGGCAACCAGCGCCAGTGGATTGTCGCTGATGTAGAATTCGCGATTAGTGCGCGCCGGGCCGGCGGCTATGCTGCCGCCATGGCCTGCGCGTACCGCCCTCACTGTTTCGGCGGCACGCGCGATCGCGGCTTCGCTCAATTCCGAAGCATGCGCGTAACCGGTGACGTCGCCGGCGACCGCACGAAGTCCGAACCCCCGGGTCGTATCGAAGGCGGCGCTCTTGAGACGACCGTCGTCGAATACCAAGCCTTCCGACTGGCGATACTCCAGGAACAGCTCGCCGTCATCGGCGCCCGCCAGCCCCTCGTCGACGTGTTTCTCGACTTTTCTCCGATCGAGGCCGTCAGCCCCGAAAAATAGGTCGTTGGTGGCGAGCAGGTCGCTCACGTTTCCCTCCGTGATGAAATTGGCCAGAACGCAACCGCGTCATATCATATGGGTACGCCATCACCCAGCGTCGAGCGATCAGCCCGTTTCGTTGGGTTCGCTCGGCCGCTCCCGCTTCGATTCTCCGGACGCGAGTTCACCCGTCGGTAGCATTCTCTCGCAGACCATGGCATGGGGGTACTACTGTTGCACTTTGGGCTGGTGTAGCCGAATGTGCTTGACGCTCGTTGGCGGCGCCTTTATCCGGGCGCGCACACACTGGTTGCTTCAAATGGGCCAGTATATCGGCGTATTCGGACGGTGGGAGGTTTCGACCTCGTGCCGCCGAATTGCAAGAGGTGGGGCCCCGATCGTGACCAACATCCCTCGTGGAAACAACAGGTGGCGTCAGGCGACCCGGCTGGTACGGGGCGGAACCGCGCGTTCGAGGTTCGACGAAACCAGTGAAGCCCTGTACATGACGTCGGGCTATGTATACGCCTCCGCGGAAGAAGCCGAACAAGCGTTCAAAGGAGAAAAGAACCGCTTCGTCTATTCCCGCTACGCAAACCCGACGGTGCAAATGTTCGAGGATCGACTAGCGCTCCTTGAAGAAGCGGAATTCTGCCGCGGTACCTCAAGCGGTATGGCCGCGGTGTTCGCCGCCATGGCCAGTCAGTTGAGAGCCGGCGACCGAGTCGTCTCTGCACGAGCCTTGTTTGGTTCGTGTCAATACATCATTGCCGAGATCCTGCCATCCTACGGCATCGAGACCGTCTTCGTCGACGGTACCGATCTGGAACAGTGGGAAGCGGCGCTACAGAGACCGACGGCTTGCGTATTTCTCGAGACCCCTTCGAACCCGATGCTGGAAATCGTCGACCTCGGAAAGGTCTGTGCCCTCGCTCACGCCGCCGGCGCCCGGGTCATCGTCGACAACGTTTTCGCGACGCCGCTGTTGCAGAAACCCCTGGAGTTCGGTGCGGACATTGTCGTTTATTCCACCACCAAGCATATCGACGGTCAGGGGCGCAGCCTCGGTGGCGCGATCCTCACCAACGACGCGGATTACGTAAAAACGGAGTTGGTTCCTTTCCTGCGGCACACCGGCCCGGCGCTGAGCCCGTTCAACGCGTGGTTGCTATTGAAAGGCCTCGAAACCCTGGAACTGCGCCTCGGTCGGCATTGCGACAACGCCCTCGCGATCGCTCGACATTTGGAATCACGGAGAGAACTCGGCCGCGTCCTCTACCCTGGCCTTCCGAGTCATCCGCAACACCAACTGGCCATGCGTCAGATGAGTGCCGGCGGGAGCATCGTATCTCTGGAACTCCCGAACGGGCGTGACAGCGCTTTTCGTTTTCTCAATGCCCTCCAGATCATCGACATTTCCAACAATCTGGGGGATACCAAGAGCTTGGCGACCCATCCGGCGACCACGACCCATCAACGGCTCGGCATCGAGGAACGCGCGCAACTCGGGATCGGCGACGGCTTGGTCCGACTATCGGTGGGGCTGGAAGATGTCGACGATCTCAAATCGGATCTCGACCAGGCGCTGGCGGCAGCGATTTGAGGCCGGAGTGTTTACCCTTGAATCCAGGGCAACCCCTCGACCTTCCAACCATTGATCGAACCCCTGTGCTTTTGAGCATCGGGATCACCCTCGAAACCGCTCGCCACGTTGTAGCATGACATGTAGCCACGGGCGGTCAGGGCGATCGCCGCCGAGCGCGAACGGACTCCCGACCTACACAGGAAAAGAACGGGTGCATCGGGCTCGATCCCTGCGGCGATGACCTCGTCGTCAAATCGGCCATTGATTTCCATGTTCGGAAACATCGCCCAGGATGCGAACAACGGCTGTTTGCCGATTCGGCTCAAGTCGGGAATTCCAACGTAGCCCCATTCCGCCTGGGTCCGCACATCGACAAGCACGGCCTTGGGATCCTTCTCCAGGATCTCCCAGGCTTGTGTCGGCGTGACATCTCCAGCGTAGGCTTTCTCGCTCATGCAAACCTCTTCTTTCAGCACAAATCCGTACCGGACTAGGGGTGCGAGTCCCCAGTTCGGTAGCTACCGCGAACAACCCTGTGGGGTTATATAGCGTGTAGAGTTCTTCTTTCATCCCTCCCCACGCTTCTGCGTCAAAGCAGCCCGGCTTCGATGCGATTCGGCGGGTGCGGGTTGGTATTACTTGGCGGAACGCTTTCGGTCCGCACCGTCGAGGACCGCCAGCATCTCGCGGAGGGTGGTGAACTTCCGACGGGGTGCAGGTCCGGTCGCGGAAGCTATTTCGGCGGCGTCGATCCGCTGCCAATCGTCATAGCTGACCGCCCGGACGTTGCGCTTGGCCAACATTCGCTCCATGGCCGTGCGCCCGGGCTTCGCGCCACGCGGGAAATCGGCCCGGATCTGCTCCGCACAGGTGACCCCGTCGGGCCGGTTGGTGGCAATCACCCCGGTCGGGCCACGCTTGGCCCAGCCAACGGCGTAAAGCCCCGCCGCAATGCGACCGTCATCGTTGGGAATAAGGCCCCGGTCCGGATCGAACGGAACGCCCTCGATGCGGCTGGCGCGGTAACCGATCGCCGCAATGACCAGGCCGCAGTCAATGTCCTCGAACTCGCCGGTTCCTACGGCGCGACCGTTCTCGATCCGCGTTTTTTCGTGTCTTACGCCCTCGACCTTGTCGTCACCGAGAATCTCGACCGGTGCGGCG
>JAUXFS010000032.1 GCA_030622775.1 Rhodospirillales bacterium
CGAATGCTCAGGAGAAGTCGATACCGTGTTTGCCATGGAAAGTCCTCTTCTTGGTCCTGGCGAGCGCACCGACCGGCCGCTGCGAATTGTCCCGCCCCACGTTTCTTAAACGATGCGGCATGACGCACCGCACAATAACCGCTTCACCAGCCCGAAATCAACGCTCCAAACGGAATAACCGGCACCCGCCGTTCGCCGTATCGTTGGTCGGCGACCATACCCCAGGACATGTCACCCCGTCATGGAACGAATTCAGGCGAGGGATATAATGGAAAAGCGGTATCTTGGAAAGGCTCTGGAACGTGGCTTCCGGCCGCACACCGGGGATCAGCCCAATGAACGGTTTGCCGTGAAACCTGGATCGCGATGCGCCTCGCCTTGTTCGAACCCGATATCCCGCAGAATGCGGGCACGATGATGCGGATGGCCGCCTGCCTCGGCGTGGCGGTCGACCTGATCGAGCCCTGTGGTTTTCTCGTCGACGACCGCCGCCTGCGGCGCGCAGGCATGGACTATCTCGCCCGGGCGGCGTTGCACCGGCATCCGTCGTGGGAGGGTTACCGGGCGGCTCGCGAAGACGGCGGCCGCGGCCGGCTGGTGCTGCTGACCACCCGGGCCGAGATGGCGTACACCCGGTTCCGGTTTCGGTCGGACGACACCTTGTTGGTCGGCCGTGAGAGCCAGGGCGTGCCCGATCCGGTCCACGCCGCCGCCGACGCCCGGATCCGGGTGCCGATGGTGGCGGGAAACCGGGCGTTGAATGTTGCCGTCGCCGCGGCGATGGTTCTCGGCGAAGCCCTGCGCCAGACCGGCGGCCTGCCGGGGACGGACCGGTGACCGGGCCCGACGGCGACCGAAAGGTCCGCGCCGCCACGTGGTTCGAGGAACTGCGCGACCGGCTCGTCGCCGCCTTCGAAACGATCGAGGCCGAAGGGTCCGGCGCCGATCCCGCCGGACGGTTCGAACGAACGCCGTGGCGGCGGGAAGGCGGCGGCGGCGGGGTGATGGCGCTGCTCCACGGTCGGGTGTTGGAAAAGGCGGGGGTGAACGTGTCCACGGTCGAAGGCACGTTTTCCGAGGAGTTTCGTCGGCGCATTCCGGGCGCCGCCGAGGATCCGCGGTTCTGGGCCTCCGGAATTTCGGTCGTCGTCCACCCCCGCTCTCCGCTGGTGCCGGCGGCGCATATGAACACGCGGATGATCGTCACCACCAGGGCCTGGTTCGGCGGTGGCGCCGACATGACGCCGGTGTTCGCCGACGAGGACGACACCCGGGCCTTTCACGCCGCGCTCGAGGCCGCCTGCGCGGGTCATCCATCCGCCGACTACCCGCGTTTCAAACAAGGGTGCGACGAGTACTTCTATCTCCCCCACCGGGGCGAAGCCCGGGGCGTCGGCGGTATCTTCTTCGACGAACTCGACTCCGGAAACTGGGAATCCGACTTCGCCTTCGTGCGCGATGTCGGCGAGGCGTTTCTCGACGTCTATCCAAGATTGATCCGCCGCCACATGCACGCGCCATGGTCGGACGAGCAGCGCCGCGCCCAGCTCGTCAAGCGCGGCCGTTACGTGGAATTCAACCTGCTCTACGACCGCGGCACCCTGTTCGGGCTGAAGACCGGCGGCAACCCGGAAGCGATCCTGATGTCGCTGCCGCCCGAGGTCGCCTGGCCTTGAGCCCGCCCGGACTTTCGGCTCGGTCTTCGGCTATTTGATTCCCAGCATCGCCATCGACTCGCCCAGGACCTTGACCGACTGGGCGTGATCGCCGGCCTTGTGCAAAGCCTCTCCCTCGGCCCGGAGCTTCTTGACCTCGGCCAGTTGCTGCGCGGAAATGGACGGATTTTTAGCAAGCGCCGCATCGATCTTCGCCATGTCGTTCGGACAATGGAAGGCGAAGGCGGGTGAGGCGACCAACGTTGCCAGGAGGGCGGCGGCCAGTATGCGCTTGATCATCGTTTTCTCCCCGTTTGCTGCGAAAGCATCCCATGGCAAGGGCTGCACCCGAAACATGGGGAGGCCGCGCGCCGTTGCAAGAATGCGCGCGGCCGGCTATCCCGCTTCGGCGATCAGCGACTTCAGCTTTTCGAGGCAGTCGTCGCGGTCGGCCCGGTATTCGCCGTCTTCCCACCCCGCCTCGACGGCCCTCAACAGCGTGCCGACCGTGGGGCCATGGCGGACTCCCGACGCCAGGGCGTCTCGGCCCCGTAGCGGGAATTGCGGCGGCTCCCATGAATCGGCGGTGTTGATCAACTCGATCCAACCCTCGGTCCGGGAGTGGGGAAGCCGCGGGGTCACCGCCAGCTCACCGGCCCAGTTCAGCAACGCCAGGTCACGGACCGCCGCCGGCCCGAGACGACGCAGCGCCTTGTGGACCGTGTGGGAACCGGCGCCGGGATCGATCCGGAACGACGGCGCGGCCATGGTGACCAGCCGGGCCTTCTGGCGGTTGGCCATTTTCAGCCGCTGGGCAATCGCTTCGGCACCCCGGGCGCCGGTATCGAGCAGAGCGGCGAGCCGCCGCACCGGATGCGCGGCTACCGAATCGATGCGGATTGCGCGGCTGTCCAGCCAACTCATCATCCGCAGCCGGCCGACATTCCCCGCCTCCGGCAGCACATGATCTAGGATTCCGTTGTCGCGCATCAGCTGGAAGACGTCCGCCGGATCCGTGGCCATCAGGGTTCGGAAGATCTCCACCCGAACCCGCTCGCCCGAAAGGAGCCGGATCCCGGACGCCTTCTCCCGGCAGGCGGCGAGGGCATCCTTGTCCGGCGTCGGCCGGCCGAACAGGGCGAAGAAGCGGAAGAACCGCAACAACCTGAGAACGTCCTCGTCGATCCGCTCGCGGGCGTTTCCGACGAACCGGATCGTTCCCTGGCCCAGGTCTTCCAGGCCTTTGAAGTAGTCGTACACGTCGCCGTTGGCGGCGCAAGACATGGCGTTGATGGTGAAGTCGCGGCGGGCGGCGTCGGCGATCCAGTCATCGGTAAAGGCGACCTTGGCGCGCCGGCCGTCGGTCTCGACATCGATCCGCAGCGTGGTGATCTCGAACAGCATCTTTTCGACCACCGCGGTAACGGTGCCGTGGTCGATGCCGGTGGGGACGACCTTGATGCCGGCCTTGAGCAACAACGCCATCACCTTCTCCGGGGGCTCCGGCGAGGCGATGTCGATGTCGCGGACCGGGCGCTTCAGCAAGGCGTCGCGGACGCATCCGCCGATGAACCGCACCTCGACCCCAGCGGCGGCAAAGGCGTCGAGGACGACGCGGGTTTCAGGCGCCGTCATCCATGGCTGCGGATGGATCTTGCCGATCGGCTCGGTGACCGGCAGTTCCAAGGAGTCATCGCGAACCAGCGATTCTCGCCATCGATCGGGTGCCTGCCCGTCGGCAGGGTGCTTGGTCATCGGCGTGCGGACCGTGTCATCGCGAGGCGCCGCTCTTCAATGGAGACATCATTCGATTCGGCCGGGGACGATCCGTCCATCCTCGTAACGGGGCGCGATGTAGGTGCCGCCGGCATCGCCGCCGGCGGACAGGGCCGTATAGACCAATCCTCCCGCCATCAAAACGAATCCGGCGAGAACCAACCAGAACCACGGGCCTTCCTGCAATCGGGACTGAAATCCGCCGGCCGCGTGCCGGCGCCGTCCCAGCCACGCCCAGATCAGAAAGACGACCGCCGGCAGGATCAACGGCAACAGGTACTGGATCAGAAGGCGGGTCATCGGCAGCGGAGAATCTCGTACAGATTCATCAGCATTCCCGCGGTGGCGCCCCAGATGAAATGACGCCCGTAGGGCATGGCGTAAAAGTGCCGCGTGGCGCCCTCGAACTCGGCGCTGCAGCGTTGGTGGTTCTCGGGATCGAGAAGGAACGCCAACGGCACCTCGAAGACCTCCGCGACCTCGTGAGGATCGGGCGCGAGCTCGAACGGCGGATTGACCACCGCGACCACCGGCGTCACCACGAAGCCGGTGCGGGTGATGTAGGTGTCGAGGTGGCCGATGATCTCCGTGTGGGCGCGGTCGAGGCCGATCTCCTCCTCCGTTTCGCGCAACGCCGTTTCCCGGGGACCTTCATCGTCCGGCTCGATATGTCCGCCGGGAAAGCTGACCTGACCGGCATGGTGAGCAAGATGCGCGGTGCGGCGGGTAAACAGCACCGTCAGGCCGTCCGGATGGTCGACCAGAGGTACCAGGACGGCGGCCGGCTTGAGCGGCGTGATCGGATCCATATCGGCGTTGAGGTCGTGGTCGCCCCGTTCTCCCTCGGTGTTCTTCGGCCTGGGAGAATGGATCGGAACCCGTCGGCGCCCGTTGAACCGGCTTTCCACCCACTGTCGCGTCAGCGCCCGGTTCACGTTTCGGGATCCAGTTTGCCGAGGGCGAAGAACGACCCGCTGCTCCATACCCCGAAAAATAATCGCCCATCGATCTCCTCTTCCACCCCTCGCGCTACCAATTCATAGTAGACGGAGCGCGCAACGCGGGCCTCTATACCCTCACGCAGATGCACATAGGGTGACGGTTCGCCGCTATCGGGATTGGTGACGACATGAAGCGAATGCTCATCGTTAACGGTGACGATCTCGTCCACGTTGGTCCGCAAGCTGATCACCTGTTCCCGGCCGGATCCCGCGTTGAACAACTCGACCGCGAGAAAAGGCGCGTCCTCGACCTGAACGAGGCCGATCTCGGTCGGGGTCACCAGCCAGTACCTGCCGTCCTCGTCTCGGGTCAACACCGAAGCGAACAGGCAAACGAGCTCTTTGCGGCGAACGGCGGAGCCATGGTAATACCAGACACCGTCGCGGTCGATCCGCATGTCTAGATCGCCGCAGACGACGCGGCCCTGGCGCGAGACCGGCGGTACGGCGCCCAGGAACGACGTTGGGCCCTCGTCGCGGGTGAGATCTCCCGAAGAGGGGATTGCTGCGGGGTGCGAGGGATCTCTTTTCATGACTCCGAATGGCCAGGACAACGCGGGGAAGGTGCCGTGACGACCCAAACGACGGATACGTTCGAGCCCGGCGATACTGCGCTCATCGATGCGCTAGATCAACTCGGCGCGCAGATCGTCCAGGCCCGGGAGGCTATCTCAGAGGTCATTTTCGGGCAAGGCCGGGTGATCGACGAAACCTTGATCACCTTGCTTGCCGGCGGACATCTGCTGCTGATCGGCGTGCCGGGGCTAGGGAAAACGCGGCTGGTCGAGGCTCTCGGCACGGTGTTCGGGCTCGAGGCTCGACGCGTGCAGTTCACCCCCGACCTGATGCCCGCCGATATTCTCGGCTCCGAGGTTCTCGAGGAGTCCGAAATGGGCCGGCGGTCCTTTCGGTTCATCAAAGGTCCGGTGTTCTGCCAGTTGCTGATGGCCGACGAGATCAACCGCGCCAGCCCTCGGACCCAGTCGGCCTTGCTGCAGGCCATGCAGGAGCATCGGGTTTCGGTGGGGGGACACTACCACGGCCTGCCGAGCCCGTTCCACGTCCTGGCGACTCAAAATCCCCTCGAGCAGGAAGGCACGTATCCGCTGCCGGAAGCGCAACTGGACCGTTTCTTCATGCAGGTGGACGTGGACTACCCCGACCTGGACTCCGAACGGCTCGTGCTGGTGGCGACCACCGGGCCGCGCGACGAGAATACCCGCCGGGTCATGGGCGCCGACGCGCTGTTGGACGCGCAACGAATGATTCGCCACGTACCGGTGGGTGAAAGTGTCGTCGAGGCGATCCTCAAGCTGGTCCGCGCCGGCCGGCCGGAGACCAGCCCGATAGAGGAGGTCCGCAACCGCGTTTCGTGGGGCCCCGGGCCCCGGGGATCGCAAGCCCTGATGCGCGCCGTCAGGGCACGAGCGGTGATCAATGGCCGACTGGCGCCGTCGGTGGACGACGTTCTGGCTCTCGCCCATCCGGTGCTCCGCCATCGCATGGCGCTCAACTTCGCCGCTCGCGCCGAGGGCGTCCGCGTCGGTGAAATCATCAACCTGCTGTGCGAACAGATCGCGTGAAACCCGATGGCGGCCGCAATTCCGCGGGTCGGAAGCGCGGCGTCTCCGGAGGGGATTCCCGAAGTCTTTTCCATCGCGCCGAGGAACTCGCTTCCGCGCTGCCGCCGTTGCTCGTCGCCGCTGAACGGGTCGCGACGACGGTGTCGCAAGGCGTCCATGGCCGCCGCAGGGTCGGCCAGGGCGAGACCTTCTGGCAGTTTCTCCCTTACCAGCCGGGAGATTCGACCCAGCGTATCGATTGGCGCCAGTCGGCCAAATCCCAGCGGATCTACATTCGCCAGACGGAATGGGAAGCGGCGCAGAGCGTCTGGCTATGGCGTGACGCCTCGCCATCGATGTTCTACCGGTCGTCGGACGGTTGGCCGGCGAAAGCCGAGCGGGCGGAGCTTCTCCTGCTGGCGGTGGCGTCGTTGCTGGCGCGCGGCGGCGAGCGCTTTGCGCTGCTCGGCGACAACACGACGCCGTCGGCGGGGCGGGCGGCTCTGCGGCGGCTTGCCGCGAGCATGGAGCAGGGACGCGGCGGCACGGACAGCCTGCCGGCGGTCGAGCCGTTGCCACGGTATGCGCGGATAGTAGTGTTCAGCGACTTCCTGTCGTCGCTGGAAGATATCAACGCGGCGATCGGCGCCTTCGCCGAATATGGCGTGCGCGGCCATCTGGTGCAAATTCTGGATCCGGCGGAAGAGACGCTGCCGTTTGCGGGACGTGTGCTGTTCGAAGGGTTGGAAACGGAGGGCAGCGTGCTGTTCGGGCGGGTCGAATCGGTTCGTGACGACTACCGCGCGGCGATCGATGCCCACCACCGCGGCCTTCAGGCGCTGGCGCGGATGACCGGCTGGACGTTGCTGACCCATCGAACGGACCAGCCGCCCGAACCGTCGCTGATGGCCTTGTTCCTGGCGTTGTCCGAAACGACGGAACGTTGAGGCGATGCTGACGCTCGGTTCACTGGCATTCGCCACTCCCATCGCCCTGTTGGCGCTGATCTTGCTGCCGGGGATCTGGTGGCTGTTGCGGTTGACGCCGCCGGCGCCAAAACGGATTCCGTTTCCGCCGGTGCGCTTCCTTGCCGGATTGGCTTCGACCGAAGAGAGCGCGGCGAGGACGCCGCCGTGGTTGCTGGTGCTGCGCATCGTCCTCGCGCTGGCGGTGGTTTTCGGCGCCGCTCACCCGTTGATCAATGCCGGCGGCGTGCTTGCCGGATCGGGACCGCTGGTCGTGGTCGTTGACGACGGTTGGGCCGCGGCCCGCGACTGGCCCGCGCGTCAGGCGATGATGAACGGTCTGATCGACAACGCCGAACGAGAGGGCCGCAGTGTCGCCATCGCGACGACGGCGGCGACGGATGTCGACGCGCCTCGGCAAGCGGTCCGCCTGGTTGCCGTCGGCGAGGCGCGGAAGTTCGTTCGGAGCCTCCAGCCCAAGCCCTGGGAGACCGACCGCCTGGCGGCGGTCGAAGCGCTGATCGAACTGGCCGAGGCAACCGATTGGCGGCCCGGGGCGGTGATGTGGTTGAGCGATGGCCTGGACGAAACGGAAACCGATGGGCAGGGCGCGATCGTCGCCGAATTGCTGAAGCCGCTGGGAGTGGTTACCGTCGTCACCCCGTCGGCGATGGACGCGGTGAAGGTGTTGCGGACTCCGGCGGTTGACGACAGCACTCTGGTTTTCACCTTGATCCGTCCGAACTCGGCCGGCGAGGCCGTCGTCGTGCTGCGGGCTTTGTCCGAGGACAGCGGTCTTCTGGCCCGGGAGAGGGTTCGCTTCGCCGACGGCGAGCGGCGGATCGACTCGCGCCTCACCCTTCCGGCGGAGTTCCTCAACCGCTTGGCCCGCGTTGAGATCGAGGGCGAAAATACCGCCGCGGCGGTGGTCCTGGTCGACCAGCGTTGGCAGCGGCGGCCCGTGGGCCTGGTGACGGGAGAGGGCGGGGCGTCCGATCAGCCGCTGCTTGGCAGTCTGTACTATCTGGAGCGCGCCCTTGCACCGATGGCGGAAGTCCGACAGGGAAGCGTGGCCGGTTTGCTGGCGCGCGAGTTGGCCGTTCTCGCCGTTGCCGATGGCGCCGGCCCCACTGCCGCCGCCTCGGATGCCGTTCTTCGTTGGGTCGAGGGCGGCGGTGTGTTGCTGCGCTTCGCCGGTCCCCGGCTCGCCAGCAATCCCGGCGTGGGCGACCCGTTGCTGCCGGTCCGGCTGCGCGGAGGCGACCGGGCCATCGGCGGCGCGCTGTCGTGGCGCCGTCCCGCGAAGCTGGCGCCGTTCCCCGCAAACAGCCCGTTCTTCGGTTTGGCCGTGCCCGCCGATGTGGAGATCCGCCGGCAGGTGCTGGCCCAACCCTCTCTCGATCTGGCCCAGCGCACCTGGGCACGGCTGGACGACGGCACGCCGCTGGTGACCGCCGCCCGGCGGGGCGACGGCTGGCTGGTGCTGGTCCACACCACCGCCAACGCCGAATGGTCCGATCTGCCGCTATCGGGCTTGTTCGTCGAGATGCTGGAACGGGTGATCGCGCTGAGCCGTGGCGCCACCGCCGGGCCGGACGGACCGCCGCTGTCGCCTTTGGAAACTCTCGACGGGTTCGGCCGGCTCGGCTCACCGCCGTCGGCGGCGCGGGCGATCGCCGCCGATGTTTTCGCCGACACCCGGGCCGGCCCCCGGCATCCGCCTGGCTTCTATGGCGGTGGCGAGAGGCGGCACGCCCTCAACCTGTCGGAAACCCTGTCGGAACCGACGCCGCTCGGACCGCTGCCGCAAGGGGTCGCCCGCGCCTCCTACGGCGGTGCGTCCGAAGTCGATATCAGGCCATGGTTGCTCGGCATCGCGCTGTTCCTGGCGGTCGTCGATCTGGCGGTCAGCCTGGCGTCGCGCGGATTGCTGCGGATGCCGGGAGCGGCCGCGCGGCGCCGCACGCTCGGCGCGGCCGTAATCGTCACCGCCGCCGCGACCCATGGCGCCGCCGTGGGCCAGATGACGATCACCGACGGGACCGCCATGCCCTCGAGCCTGACTACCCGGCTCGCCTACGTGGTGACCGGTGACGCCGAGGTCGACGCGATCAGCCGCGCCGGACTTACCGGTCTCGGCGTGGTCGTCAACCGGCGCACGGCGGTGGAACTCGGCCCGCCGGCGGCGGTCGATCCGGAGACCGACGAGCTGGTCTTCTATCCCCTTCTGTACTGGCCGCTCGGCGACGGCGCCGCGCCGCCGTCGCCGCGTGCCGTCGACAGGCTCGTGAGCTACATGCGCAACGGCGGCACGATTCTGTTCGACACCCAAACCCGCGGCGGTGGAATCCGGCCCGGCGGCCTTCGAGATCTGGCCGCGGCGCTCGGTATTCCGCCGCTGATCCCGACCTCGAAAAACCACCTGCTCGGCCGCGCCTACTACCTGCTCTCCGATTTTCCGGGACGGTGGACCGGCGGCACGGTGTGGGTCGAGCCCGGCGGCGAACACGTCAACG
>JAUXFS010000498.1 GCA_030622775.1 Rhodospirillales bacterium
ACCGGAGCGGAGGCGATGTCGCGAAGTACCGGGGTGCCGGTCTTTCTCGCCGATGTCATGCAGGGAACGGCGCTGATGACGATGCTGATCGCCCTGCTTTTCACCAATTACCGACTTCGCGTGAGCCTGCCCAGCCATGGATGAAATCCTCGCCCAGATCTTCCAGGTCGGTTTTTTCGCCGCGATGATCCGCATCGCGACGCCGCTGCTGTTGGCCACGCTCGGCGAGTTGTTCGCCGAACGGTCCGGGGTTCTCAATCTCGGCATCGAGGGGATCATGCTGCTCTCGGCGATGACCGGATTTACCGCGGCCTACTTTACCGGCAGCCTGTGGCTGGGGGTTGCCGCGGCGATGCTGACGGGGGCGATCGCCGGCGCGCTGATGGGATTGCTCACCGTGACGTTCGGGCTCAGTCAGCATGTCTCCGGGCTGGGCCTGACCCTCCTGTGCTCCGGCCTCGCTTTCTTCTTCTACCGGGTGATCTTCGAGCAACCCGCGAGCCCTCCGAATATCACCGCGTTCAAGACCGTGCCGATCCCGCTGCTCTCCGATATCCCGCTTATCGGGCCCGTACTGTTCAATCAGTACGCTCTCGTATACATCGCCCTGCTGCTGGTTCCGGCGACGGCCTTCGTGCTCCGTCACACATCCTGGGGGCTCCATCTTCGCACCGTTGGCGAGTCGCCGCACGCGGCCGATTCCGCCGGCGTCAGCGTCGCCGCGATCCGCTACCAGGCGCTGATGTTGTCCGGTGTCCTCATGGGTATCGCCGGCGCCTTTCTGTCGATGGCCCAGTTCAACGCGTTCACCTTCGGGGTGATTTCCGGCCGCGGCTGGGTGTGTATCGCGCTGATCGTCTTCGGCCGATGGGATCCGTGGAAGTCGGCGATCGCGGCGTTTCTGTTCGCTTTCATCGACGCCCTGCAACTCAGGCTGCAGGCCAGCGCCGCGATAGACTTGCCCTATCAGCTGTTTCTGATGATGCCGTTCGTTCTCACCATCGTGGCGATGGCGTTCATGTCGCGCAATGCGCCGGTGCCCGCCGCGCTGCTGACGCCGTTCCGAAAAGAAGAGCGGTGATGCTCGATCTGGTCATCCGCGACGCCAACCTGCCAGACGGCCGAACCGGGATCGACATCGCCATCGACAAGGACCGGATCGCCGAAGTCGCACCAGGGATCCGGGCCGAGGCGGCGCGGGAAATCGACGCCAGCGGACGCCTGGTGACGCCGCCGTTCGTCGATGCCCACTTCCACATGGATTCCACCCTGTCCTACGGCCTTCCGCGCATCAACGCATCGGGCACGCTGCTCGAGGGGATCGCGCTGTGGGGCGAGCTCAAGCCGCATCTGACCCGGGAAGCCCTGACCGAACGGGCGCTTGAATATTGCGACTGGGCGGTCGGTCACGGGCTTCTGGCAATCCGCTCCCATGTGGATATCTGCGACGACCGGCTGTTGGCGGTGGACGCGCTGCTCGAGGTCAAGAAAACCGTCAAGCCGTATCTCGACCTCCAACTGGTGGCGTTCCCGCAGGACGGCTATCTGCGGTCGCCCAACGCCCGGGACAACCTCGCAAGGGCGCTCGACAAGGGCGTCGAGGTGGTCGGCGGGATTCCCCATTTCGAGCGGACCATGGCCGATGGTTCCGCCGCCATCCGCGCCCTTTGCGAAATCGCCGCGGATCGGGGGCTGATGGTCGATATGCATTGCGACGAAAGCGACGACCCGATGTCCCGTCACGTCGAAACGCTGGCGGCGGAAACGCGGCGCCTGGGGCTCAACGGCCGGGTCACCGGATCGCACCTGACCTCCATGCACTCCATGGACAACTACTACGTCAGCAAGCTGATCCCGCTGATGGCCGAGGCCGAGCTGCGGGTCGTCGCCAATCCGCTGATCAACATCGTCCTCCAGGGGCGCCACGACACCTATCCAAAACGCCGCGGCATGACCCGGGTGCCCGAGTTGATGGCGGCGGGGCTGACGGTGGCGTTCGGACAGGACTGCGTGATGGATCCCTGGTATCCGCTCGGCGCCGCCGACATGCTCGACGCCGCCTCGATGGGACTGCACGTGGCGATGATGACCGGTAGCGACGCGATGCGGGCGTGCTTCATGGCGGTTACCGAGAACCCGGCCCGGATACTCGGGCTGGGGGGCTACGGCATCGCGCCCGGCTGCTACGCCGACCTGGTGATCCTGCAGGCCGCCGACCCGGTGGAAGCCGTCCGCCTGCGCGCGGCGCGGCTCCACGTCATTCGCCGCGGCGCCGTCATCGCCGAAACCGCCCCGGCGGCGGCAACCCTGCACCTGCCCGGACGACCAACATCGGTGGACTACACGCTCGCTTCGAAAGCCGGGCCCCCGGACCGACAGGCCCGCCGGGCGTCGTAGCCCTCGTGGTGAAAGAGTATCGTTGCTCCCCCCCTCACCCAGCCTCGGGTAAGCCCCGGCTATCGCCGGGACAACCCTCCACATCCCTCTCCCCCGCCTGCGGAGGCGAGGCCGGATTGGCCTCGGCCCTTTTTACCGCGCCGGGTCGCGGGCCAGCTCTTTCATTTTCGCCTGATCGACGATCCTGCCGTGGCTGATCACATGGGCCGGCGCATCGTGATAGCGCAGGGCTTCGACCACGTTTGGCACGGCGAGCACCACCAGGTGCGCCGGCGCCCCGACCTCGAGCCGGAAATCGGCGATATTGATCGCCCGCGCCGCGTCGACCGTAACCATGTCGTAGAGCCTGTCGATCTCTGCGCG
>JAUXFS010000018.1 GCA_030622775.1 Rhodospirillales bacterium
CGGCATTGTGCTGGCGTCGCTGCCCGGACCGGGTGGGCGCGGAGCAAAGTCGCTAGGGCCAATGCTGATTGTCAACGAGAACGTCAACGAGTTCTACTTCGCCGCCGCTGCCTCGGGAGGCGTCGTCGCCCCGACCGCGATGATCGGCGTGGCGGCCCGCGTGTTGCTGGACCAACAACCGCTCGAGGAGGCGTTGGCTGCCAAGCGCGTGTACGGCAGCGGTGATCCCGACGCTGTATTCGTGGAGCGGGGGCTCAGCCCGTCGGTGTCGCGGGCGCTCGGCCAACGGGGGCATCGCATCGCGGAAACGCCGTCCCTCGGCAAGGTCAACGTCATTTCCTGTCCCGGCGGTATCCCTACTCAGAGTGAGACCTGCGCGGTGCGAACCGATCCGCGCGGCTTCGGCCTTGCGGCAAGCGCCGATTGAGCGACGGCCACGTCGTATCAGCGCAGGTTGGTAATAAGGGGGGCGCCATGTCGCCAAAAGTCGCAAAACGAGGATCGATCTCACCGTTCATCGTCATGGACATGATGCGCGCCGCCAACGAGCGCGCCGCGGACGGCGAGGACGTACTTCATCTGGAGGTTGGTCAACCGGGAACGCCGGCGCCGTTGCCCGTACTGGAGGCGGCGAAGGCGGCACTGGTTTCCCACCGTCTCGGCTATACCGACGCCTTCGGCATCGAACCGCTGCGCAGGCGGATCGCCCGGCACTACGGCGAAAGTTATGGAGTGGAAGTGGACTGGCGCCGGGTCGTGGTCACCACCGGTTCGTCGGGGGCTTTCATTCTCGCCTTTCTCGCCGCGTTCGATGCCGGCGACCGGGTCGCGCTCGCCAGCCCCGGCTATCCGGCATACCGCAATATCCTCGCCGCTCTCGGCGTCGAAGTGGTCAATCTGGCGGCGGGACCGGAAACCAACTTCCAGCCCGCTCCCGCGGCGTTGGACGGCGCCGGTGGCCGGCTCGACGGATTGATCGTCGCCAGCCCATCGAATCCCACCGGGACCATGCTCCATCGCGACGACCTCGAAGCCCTGGTGGCCCACGCCGCCGAGCGCGGCTTCCGACTGATCTCCGATGAGATCTATCACGGCATCACCTACGGTGAACGCGCGGAGACGGCCCTGGCGTTCACCGACGAGGCCATCGTCATCAACAGCTTTTCCAAGTATTTCTCGATGACCGGATGGCGGCTTGGCTGGATGGTTCTACCGGAGGCTTTGCTGCGATCGGTGGAGTGCCTGGCGCAGAATTTGTTCATTTCGCCGCCGACGTTGTCGCAATACGCCGGCGTTGCCGCCTTCGACTGCCGAGAGGAACTCGACAGCTACGTCGCCCGCTATGCGCGCAATCGCGCATTGCTCCTGAAGGAACTGCCGAAGGCCGGCTTCGGCGAACTCGCCCCCGCCGAGGGGGCCTTCTACCTATACGCCGATGTTACCCGCATGACTCACGACAGCGAGGCGTTGTGCCGGGAGATTCTCGCCGAAACAGGCGTGGCGGCGACGCCAGGGGTCGACTTCGATCCGGAGCGCGGCAACCGGTTCGTGCGCTTTTCCTTCTCAGGTCCCTACGCCGACATCAGCGAAGCCGCCCGCCGCCTGATCGCCTGGCGGCGGTGATCGCGGGTCGGAAGCGGAGAAGACGCCGCCGATCTATCCCAATTGTCCACAGGCCCTATATCAACGCAGGTTGGTATTAATCCAACAGTTTTTGCCACCAGCCCCTGCGAGGGGCCTCTCCGGCGCCACCACTATCATCACCTCCGATATTGACGACCGCCGACCCTCTCGTCTCGCCGGCGGGCGGGCCGTCACCTCCGTTACCGCTTTCGGCTTCCTTGGGTCGTGCTTCGGCAGCGACCGGAACCGGCTTGGCGTCGGCAGGCTTTTCAGCGGCCGGTGATCCTGGTGCATCGCCCGAGGGGGCGGAGGCATCCGCCTCGCGCTGTTTCGTGGCGACCGGTTTGCGCTTTGGCCTAGCCCTCCGCGCCTTTTTGGCTGGCGGTTCCTGAGCGGGTTCCGGTTCGGCTTCCGGAAATCCGACGGCGGTGCTATCCGCCGCCGCTTCTCCTCCCGCGGCATCGACGGATTCACGCTCGGTCGATATTTCGACGGGTCGTTCGCCGGCATCGGAAACGCGGCTCCGTCGTCCCCCTCGCCCTCCCCGAGTACTTCGCTTGCGGGGCGGGCTTGCGACTTCGGCTGTTTCATCCGTCGGCTGAACGGGCTCGGGCTCGGGCTCCCCGGCGGCGGCCGCGAATTCGCGCTCCGTCGGTTCCTCCGGCGGGCCGTCCGAGAAGATTGCTTCGATCGCGACGCTTTCGGTCGCAGGAGTTTCCACCGATTCTCTCTCGGTTCCGATCTCGGTGGCGGTGCGCGAGCGGCGCCGGCCACCACGCTTGCCACGGCGGCGGCGCTTGGGACCGGGATCGGCGGCCTGCTCTTCCCCCTCCTCGTTCCGCGCGTCTTCGGCGGCGGCCTCGCCGGCGGTCTCGATATCGGCCTCGACCGCCTCGGCGGGAGCATCCATGCCCTCGTCCGTCCGCTTCCGCCGTCGTGGGCGCCGCCGGCGGGTGCGCTTGCCGCTTTCTTCCTTCTCCGAGGACGCCGCTTCAGCCTCGGACCGGGTCTCCCTTTCGGTTTCGTCGGCTCCGGCTCCGGTTCCCTCTCCCTCGAGCGGCGCGGCAACCAACTTGATCCGTTCGATCCGATGGTCGGGCGGGATCAACGAATCATCGTTGGCGATCGTTATGCTCAGTCCGTACCGTGCTTCGAGCAGGGCCAGCGTTTTGCGCTTCTGGTTGAGGAGGTACAGGCCCACGGTCGTGGGCACGTAGAGCGTGATCGCGCTGGAGCGATGGCCGAGGCCCTCCTCCTCGATCCTGCGCAGGATCGCCAGCGCCGTCGATTCCGTGGTGCGGCGCACACCGACGCCCTCGCAATAAGGACAGGTCTCGAAGCTGGTTTCGAGCAGGCTGGGCCGCAGCCGCTGCCTCGACAGTTCCAGCAACCCGAAGGCACTAATGCGCCCCAACTGGATGCGGGCGCGGTCGTTTTTCATCGCTTCCTTGAGCCGTCGTTCGACTTGGGTCTGATAGCGGGAGACTTCCATGTCGATGAAATCGATGACGATCAGTCCCGCGAGGTCTCGCAGGCGCAACTGGCGAGCAACCTCATCGGCTGCCTCCAGATTGGTGCGGAGCGCGGTCTCCTCGATGTGCCGTTCGCGGGTGGCGCGGCCGGAGTTGACGTCGATGGCGACGAGCGCCTCGGTGGGATTGATGACGATATAGCCGCCCGACTTCAGGTTGACCAACGGGACATGCATGGCATCCAGTTGATTCTCGACCTGGTGATACTGGAACAGTGACTTCTCGGAATTGTCATAGAGTTTCACCCGCTTGGCGTGGCTCGGGATGAACAACTTCATGAATTCCTTGGCGGTGCGGTATTCCTCATCGCCCTGGATGATGATCTCCTCGATTTCGCGCCCGTAGTGGTCGCGGATCGAGCGCTTGATCAGGTTTCCCTCTTCATACACCAGCGCCGGCGCCATCGACGTCAGGGTCAATTCGCGGATGTTGCTCCAGAGACGCAGAAGATATTCGTAGTCGCGCTTGATCTCGGATTTGTTGCGTTCGGAACCGGCGGTCCGGACGATCACCGCCATCCCTTCCGGAATTTCCAGTTCGCCGACGATTTTTTTCAACCGCTTGCGGTCGGCCACGTCGGTGATCTTGCGCGAGATACCGCCGCCCCGAGAAGTATTGGGCATCAAGACGCAATAACGGCCGGCGAGGGACAGATAGGTGGTCAGTGCCGCGCCCTTGTTGCCGCGTTCTTCCTTGGCCACCTGAACGAGCATGATCTGCCGCCGTTTGGTGACTTCCTGGATCTTGTAATGGCGCGGCGAGAGGCGAGGCAGTCGGCGCTCGATCTCCTCCTCGTCGTCGCCGCCCACCGTCTCCACTGTTGCGCCGTTCTCGGCGCTGTCCTCGGCCTGGCCCTCCGCCGCCTTTTCGGCGGCTTTTTGCTCGGCCAGCAGAGCCTGCCGATCGGCGACCGGGATTTGGTAGTAGTCCGGATGAATTTCATTGAAGGCCAGGAAACCGTGTCGGTTCCCGCCGTACTCGACGAACGCCGCCTGCAACGACGGTTCGACCCGTGTCACCTTGGCGAGATAGATGTTTCCCTTGAGCTGCCGTCGGGCGGCAACCTCGACGTCATATTCTTCCAGGCGGGTTCCGTCGATCACCACCACCCGGGTTTCCTCCGGGTGCGAGGCATCGATTAGCATACGTTTTGTCGCCATAAATCCCATAACTCCAAAGCATCGCCGCCGGCTCCGGCCCATGGCCGAAAACGCGGTGGCTGCTCGTTGTCGATTGGCCGGAAGCGCCTGCGGCCGCGCCTTCCAAGCCCCGGCGTGTCGGGAGCGAGGAGAAGAACGGTCGGGCTGCTCTCATCGGCATGAAAAGCGTCTACTCGTTTTCCAGCGGCCTTTGCGGCCGCCTGATCCTATCCTGCGTGCAACCGGTCGATTCGGACAGGCTACCCATTCTGCCTCGTTGTCTGCGATGCAGATCGCGCATTACCCACCAATGGTCGGCAATCGCATCGGTAACATAAAGGTAGGAATTCGTTTCTACAATCGTCTTCTTGCGAAGTTTGCCGTTCCGCGACGCGAACAACGTTGCAAAGTCCCCGGAGATGGCCGTAAATCTCTTGCATGCGCGACGGAAACAACGGAGGAGGCCAAGTCCCCTCGCTTCCGGTTCGATCGAAGGGAGCCCGGTCACGAGTTCGACTCACGAATTCGACGACGGGCGGACGTATCATTGTACCCTTTTGACAAGATGCCGATCGACGCTCGACAGTCCCTTGGCCTTGGATGCGCAATGCGGCATGGGAGACGACTCGTTCGCGGACTGCGCCTGATCGTTCTGGCGCTCGCCGTCCTTGGCGGCGTTGCGGCCGTTGCCGGTCCCGATCCGGCGCGGGCCAGGCCGGCCGTGGTGGTTTCGGATGCGCGGGTCGGTCTGCATAGTGCGGTCACTCGATTCGTTCTCGATCTGAGCGAGGACGTGTCGTTCGATCTGTTTACCCTTGCCGACCCGTATCGGGTGGTCATCGACCTGCCCGAGATCAAATGGGAATTGTCGGCGGCCGCGCTGCCGGCGCGAAAGGGGCTCTTCCGCGGACTGCGGTTCGGATTGTTCAGGCCGGGCACTTCACGACTGGTATTGGACTGCAACGATCCGGTAGCCGTCAACGAAGCGTTCATCATGAAGCCCCTCAACGACAAGGGTTATCGTCTGGTGGTCGATCTTGTCGCCACCAGCCGCAACGCCTTCCTGTCCACCATCCACGGCGCCAAACGCCCGCCAGTGGCAAGTCGGCGGACCGCGAGCCCGCCGACTGCAAGCCCGCAGGCCGCCCGCTCGCGGGCCGTAAGCCCGCCGCCGTCACTGACCTTCGCCCCGCCGCCACCGAGGCCGAGGTCTTCCCCCGTACAGCGCGTGATCGTCATCGATCCCGGACACGGCGGGGTCGATCCCGGCGCCATCGGCGTTTCCGGCATCTACGAAAAGAACATTACCCTGGCGGCGGCCCGCGACCTCAGGAACGAGTTGCTACGACTGGGCGGCTATCGGGTGATTCTCACTCGCAATCGGGACAAATTTATTCGTTTGCGCGATCGGGTCGCCTTCGGGCGGAACGCGGACGCGGATCTGTTCGTCTCGCTCCACGCCGATACAATGCCGAACAGGAAAGTTCGCGGGGCCTCCGTCTACACCCTTTCCGAGACGGCTTCCGACGCGGAGGCGGCGGCGCTCGCCGTGCAGGAAAACAAGGCGGATCTGATCGCCGGCGTGGATCTGACCCACGAGACATCCGAGGTGGCGAATATCCTCATCGATCTGGCGCAGCGCGAGACGATGAACCGGTCGGCCCGGTTCGCCGCGCTTCTGGTCGACGAGCTGCGCCGCGAGACGCGGCTGTTGCGCAATACCCACCGGTTCGCCGGGTTTGCCGTGCTCAAGGCTCCGGATGTTCCGTCGGTGTTGGTCGAACTGGGTTTCCTTTCCAATCGACGGGACGAAAAGACGCTGCGGACCAAGGCGTATCGGCGAAAACTGGCGGCCGCGATCGCCCGAGGCATCGATAGGTATCTGGTCGGCGTCGAGGAGGCGCTCAGAAAATAGCCTTCCATGTTGCCGGTCTGTAGGCCATATCCGGGTCATAGTGCGTTGGCAAAATCGTCATCGTCGTAGGGATATTCTATCTCGGCCCGGACCACTCGTTTGGGCCGAGGTGGGATCGAGGGTGGAATGTTGGATGGAACCGGTGGGATCTCCCCGCGCCGGGACCACTGTGAGAGTTGATTGATGTTGCGAATTGTCGCTGCTTTGTTCGGGCTGTTATCGATCGCCGTGGTGCTCGGCGTCGTCGGTGTCATATACACTTTTCAGCATTTCAGCGAAGGCCTTCCGGATCACACGCAGCTTGCGGACTACACGCCGCCGGTCATGACCCGAGTCTATGCGGGAGATGGACGTCTGCTTGCCGAGTACGCGATCGAAAACCGGGTCTTCGTTCCGATCGAGGTCATTCCCGAACCGCTGATCCATGCGTTCCTGTCCGCCGAGGACCAGCACTTCTACTCCCATGCCGGCATCGACGTGTTGGGCATCGTCCGCGCCGCCGTCACCAACATCAGAAACCTCGGCACGGGCCGCCGACTGGTCGGCGCGTCGACCATCACCCAGCAGGTGGCCAAGAACTTCCTTCTCAGCAACGAGGTTTCCCTGAACCGCAAGATCAAGGAGGCGATCCTGGCGTTTCGGATGGAGCAGGCGTTCTCCAAGGAGCGCATCCTCGAACTCTATCTCAACGAGATCTACCTGGGGTACGGGTCCTACGGCGTGGTCGCCGCCGCCCTCAACTACTTCAACAAGTCCCTCGACGAATTGACGGTAGCGGAAGCGGCCTTTCTCGCGGCCCTTCCCAAGGCACCCAACAATTACGACCCCGACCGTTATCCGGCCGCCGCCGAAGGCCGCCGCAACTGGGTCCTCGGGCGCATGCTCGAGGATGGCCGCATCACCGCCGAGCAGGCGGAAGAGGCGCGGGCGACGCCGCTGACCCTGCACCGCAGGGCGGCGTCCGACATCGTTCGAGCCGACTACTTCGCCGAGGAGATCAGGCGCGAGCTGGTTGACCGGTTCGGCGAAAACGCCCTTTACAAAGGCGGAATGGTAGTTCGATCGACGGTGGATTCGCGGCTGCAAACCATTGCCGATCGTGTCCTCCGGCAAGGGCTCGAGACCTATGACCGCCGCCACGGCTGGCGCGGTCCGATCGCAACCATTGCGGCTCCCGAAGCGGAGGGTAACGGGGTTCCCGCCGATTGGCGCGATCGGTTGTCCAGGGTTCCGCCTTCACCGGGCATCGGCGATTGGCGTCTGGCCATGGTATTGGGGCTCGATCGAAAGGGCGCGGATATCGGCTTCGCCAACGACCTTCGCGGGCGCATCCCGCTCGCGGAGCTGAAGTGGGCTCGCCCCTGGTTGAAGGGGCAAAAGGTCGGGGCCGCGGTAAGGAAGCCCGCGGACGTGCTGGCCCTGGGGGATGTCGTCGCCGTGGAGCCGATGCAGGCGAACGCGAAGGACGAGGCCTACCCCGAAGGCACGTTCGGTCTGAGGCAACTCCCCAAGATCGAGGGAGCGCTGGTGGCGCTGGATCCGCACACCGGCCGGGTGCTGGCGATCAGCGGCGGCTATTCCGCGGAGCGCAGCGAGTTCAACCGGGCGACCCAGGCGCTGCGGCAGCCGGGCTCCGCGTTCAAGCCGATCGTTTACTTGGCGGCGCTCGAGGCCGGATACACGCCGACGACCCTGATTCTGGACGCTCCGTTCGTCATCGAGCAGGGGCCGGGCCTGCCTCAGTGGCGTCCGAGCAACTATACCAAGAAGTTCTATGGCCTCTCGACAATGCGCCTGGGCGTAGAGAAGTCGCGCAACCTGATGACCGTTCGCCTTGCCCAGACCATCGGCATGGAGCGGGTGGTGGATGTTGCCAAGCGTTTCGGCGTGGTCGACGATATGCCGCCGCTGCTGGCCTATTCGTTGGGCGCCGGGGAGACCACGTTGTTGCGTCTCACCACGGCTTACGCGATGTTGGTCAACGGCGGAAAACGGATTGCCCCGACGCTCATCGACCGAATTCAGGACCGCTATGGCCGCACCACGTTCCGCCACGACGCCCGCGAGTGCACCGAGTGTCGGGCTTCACAGTGGCGGGCCCAGGCGGTTCCGGAAATCCCCGACACCCGTGAGGAGGTCACCGACCCCGCCAGCGCCTATCAGGTGGTGTCGATGTTGGAAGGCGTCGTCCGGCGCGGCACCGGCGTGCGCATCAGAGCGGTCGGCAAGCCGCTGGCCGGCAAGACCGGGACCACCAACGACAGCCGCGACACCTGGTTCGTCGGATTTTCGCCCGACCTGGCGGTGGGCGTGTTCGTCGGTTTTGACGAGCCCACGTCCCTTGGCAAACGCGAGACCGGGTCGTCGGTCGCGGTGCCGGTGTTCCGCGATTTCATGATCGAGGCGCTGGAATCGAAACCGGCCGTCCCGTTCCGAATTCCGCCGGGCATTCGGCTGGTTCGTATTGAGGCCGCGAGCGGGCGCCTGGCCCGACCGGGAGGCGACCGCATCATCCTCGAGGCGTTCAAGCCGGGAACCGTGCCTTCCGGTGACGAGGATGCGCCGGCGGGCGTCAGTGCAACCATTACCGGGCCGGCGACTGGAACGGGCGGGCTCTATTGACGTCGAATCCGGCACCCCGCCGCACGTTCGTGCAGGCGATGATCGGGGACTCCCTTGTCGCCACCGATATTCCCCGCTACAAGCGTCGTCTTTGAAGTTCCGTGACGGAGCATAGCATGCGCGCCGAAATCGAAGCCATTGTCCAGGGGACCCGCGAGTCCCTGGAGAGGCTGAGGAGGCATCTTTGACTACGATGCCGCAATCAAAACTCTTGCCGAGCTGAACGCCCGCGCGGAAGACCCCGAATTCTGGGGAGACCCCGACGAAGCGCAGGTGGTCATGCGCGAACGCACCCGTGTCGAAGAGCGTATCGTCCGGATCGATACCCTCGATCGCGATTTCTCGGACAATCTGGCGCTGTTGGAAATGGGCGAGGCCGAGGAGGACGCCGAGGTTGTCGCCGATGCCGAGGACGCCCTCACCACGCTACACAAGGAGGCGACCGCGGCGGAATGGCAAACGTTGTTGTCCGGTGAGGCCGATGGCAACGATTGCTTTGTGGAGGTTCACGCCGGCGCCGGCGGCACCGAGGCCCAGGACTGGGCCGAGATGCTGCTCAGGATGTACGTGAGATGGGCCGAACGGCGGCGTTGCAAGGTCGAGTGGATCGAGGAAAGTCTCGGTGAGGAAGCGGGCATCAAGTCGACGACGATCAAGGTCAAGGGGACCGATGCCTATGGGTGGCTGAAGACCGAGAGCGGCGTGCACCGGTTGGTACGGATCTCGCCGTTCGATTCCGGCGCCCGCCGGCATACGAGCTTCGCTTCGGTCGGGGTCTATCCGGTCATCGATGATTCGATCGATATCGAGGTCCTGGACAAGGATCTGCGCGTCGACACTTACCGGGCGTCGGGCGCGGGCGGCCAGCACGTCAATCGGACCGACAGCGCCGTACGCATCACCCACCTGCCCACGGGGATCGTGGTTCAGTGTCAGAGCGACCGGTCCCAGCACAGAAACCGCGCGGCGGCATTGGGAATGCTGCGCGCGCGCCTGTACGAACTGGAGATGCGCAAGCGCGAGGACAAGGTGCGTGCCGAGCACGAGGCGAAGGCGGACATCGGCTGGGGACACCAGATCCGCTCTTACGTGTTGCACCCGTACCAGATGGTCAAGGACATCAGAACCGGGGTCGAGACTTCCAACACCCAGGCGGTGCTCGACGGCGATCTCGATCAGTTCATGGCTGCCGCCCTCGCCAATCGTACCATCCGGGAAGACGTTACGGACGCAGGTCCGGCGGCGGACGCCACCTGATCAATCCATCAGGTACCGTTTGAACAGGATGGTCCTGGCCTGGGCCGGGGCGATCTCGCCGTTGATGATGGCGAGCAAATTCGATCGCAAGCGCTCGGCTCCAGCCTCTCCGGTCAATTCGTCGCGCCTTTGCGTGCGCAGGTGAGCGAGAATCGCGTCGACGACGCCGATCTCATGGTCGGCCATTCGCGAGACATGGTTTTCGGGGAGTTCGGCGACAATCTGCAGCTTGATGTGGTGGGTCGTGTGGCCTTCCATTTGCAGATCGACGAGGAACTCGGGCAGTTCATGGTAGACAAGCGGCCCGCCCAGGTCGATCGTCGCCGATGCTGGGCCTTCGTCTTCGTCGCCCCCCCACACCAAAAAGGATACTCCCCCTCCGGTGATGGCGACCGCCACTATTGCCGCGGCGATGATCGCCAGGCGCTTTCGGCCAAGCCGCCGGGTCACGCGGGTCACGACGTTTCCGACGGACTCGCCATCCTCGTCGGTTTCCTCGGCGCCGTCCTGAATATCCTCGGCCATCAATCTGCCTCGTGGTGCGCAAGACCGTTCCGTCGGTCGCCACACCATGGTTCGAAGCCAACCGACACCGCACGAGGATACCAGCGCCGCGAATAACAACAGGTTAACCGGTCGAAGTGACGTTACCGCCGCCGGCTGGAATCACCCCGGAGACGGATCCGCAAGACGGGCGCCCTACCCGGAGAACGTCTGAAGATCGCCCGGCTGGCGAAGCATCTTGTCGACCGCGCTCATATGCATGGTTTCCTCGGCGATCATCCGCCGGGCGTATTC